>CAZJYW010000049.1:0-1566 GCA_964550395.1 uncultured Candidatus Saccharibacteria bacterium | reverse complement strand
AGGAGGTATAAGGCGCAAAAAAGCGCAACAGTCGCTGGACCAGCCAGGTTCCAGCGACTTTTTAATTGAGTTATCCCCAGTTTTATGCTTGATTTCTACTTAAATTTAAGGTAAAATGGATTAATGAAGATGGCCAAAATTGACTTAAAATTACTTAAAAAACAGGCCCAAAAAGACATTGATTTGGCTAAAGATTTAAAGGAACTGAATGAAATTTTTAAAAAATATTTTGGTAAAAAAGGCCAGCTTACTCAGGTTTTGCGTTCTTTGGAAAAATTGCCAAAAGCAAAAAGATTAAAAATTGGTCAGGAAGCCAATCAGCTTAAAAATTTTTTGAGAATAAAATTTGACCAAAAAGCCGAAGCCCTTAAAGAAAAGGTAAGAAAAGAAATTGAAGAAAAAGAATGGATTGACATTACCGCTCCGGGAAAGAAACCGGCCTTAGGACATTTACATCCTTTAACCCAGGTTAAAAGAAAAACTGAAGAAATTTTTCAGGCCATGGGATTTTCCGTTGTCGAAGGTCCGGAAGTTGAAACCGAATGGTATAATTTCGACGCCTTAAATATTCCCAAAGACCATCCAGCCAGAGATTTATGGGATACCTTCTATCTAAAAAATGGCTTTTTATTACGGACCCATACCACTCCGGTTGATGTCAGGTATATGGAAAAAAATAATCCACCCTTAAGGATTATTACCGTTGACCGTTGCTTCCGCCACGAAGCCACTGATGCTTCTCATGAGATTAATTTTTATCAGTTAGATGGCTTAATGGTGGGAAAAAATATTTCGGTAGCTAATTTTAAAGCAACTATCCAGGAGTTTTTTCAGAGATTCTTTAACAAGGTGATTGAAATTAGAATGAGACCAGGCTATTTTCCCTTTGTTGAGCCAGGCTTTGAAGTAGATATGACTTGTTTAATCTGCGGCGGAAAAGGTTGTTCAGCTTGTCAAAAGACTGGTTGGATGGAAATGCTCGGAGCAGGAATGGTTCACCCGGCTGTTTTTAAAAATTCGGGATTAAATCCTAAAAACTGGCAGGGGTGGGCTTTTGGAATGGGTATTGACCGACTAACAATGATGAAATATAAGATTAACGACATCAGATTATTTTATAGCGGAGACCTTCGCTTTTTACAACAGTTTTAATTTATGGTATTTTCCTATAATTGGTTACAATCATTTTTTCAAAAAAAATTACCTAAACCAGAGAAATTGGCCGAGCTTTTAACAATAAAGGCGTTTGAGGTGGGGGAAATAAAAAAAATTGGAGGAGATTATGTTTTAAATATCGACGTTACGCCTAATCGGGCGGGCGATTGTTTTTCTCATACAGGCATCGCCAGAGAGCTAGCCGCTGTTGTCAACTTAAATTATCGAAGTCCGACTTCAATAATTAAAGACTACAACCCGTCCTCCACGTCCTCCCGCAGAGCGGGCCCCTATAAAAAGTTGAAAGCTAAAGAGTTTGTTTCGGTGAGAGTAAAAAATAAAATGGCTTGCCCTCGTTATACTGCCAGGGTGGTTACCGATGTCAAAGTTGGTCCTTCGCCAAAATGGATT
>CAZJYW010000048.1:0-1654 GCA_964550395.1 uncultured Candidatus Saccharibacteria bacterium | reverse complement strand
CTGTTTGATGAAAAATTAGTGCTAAATCTGGTATTGTTTGAGAAAATTTCCATCAACACAGCTTCTATAACCTTTTGAGGTTGCACAACTTCCGCATAAGCCGATTCCGCACTTAGTTAAAAAATCTATTGAGGAATAAATTTTTTCTGGATTTATATATTTGCTTTCCTTTTTTATGGCTTCTCTTATCATGGATTCCGGACCACAATTAATGCAATACTCTGGCCGTGTTTTCTCTATAATCTCTTCTAATTTATCTGTCGCCAAACCTTTATAGCCCACTTCGCCATTTTCTGTGGTTAAAAAAAGTTCTTCGCATGCCGATTTAAACTTTTCAACATAGGGTAAGTGATTTTTATCCTTTGCCCCCAATACTGCAATTATTTTATTATTTCTTTTAGCGAATAGGTAAAGTGCTGCTATGCCGGTTCCTCCGCCCACCAATAAAATCCTCCCATTTATGGTTGGGACATTTCCATATGGTCCTCTTACGTATAAATTATCTCCACTATTTAATTTTGATAACTCATTTGTAAAACAACCTCTTTTTTGAACAAGTAAAGTTATGGGGTCATCGTCAAAAACAGAAAATGGTTTTTCTCCTACTCCTGGCAACCAAGTGAAAATGAATTGCCCTGCTTCTGTATCTATGCCACTGTCTAACTTTAAAAGAAATAAATCTTCAACTATGCGTTTATTTTCTATTACTTTGTATTTTTTATATTCCATTCTCAGTTTATCTTTTAAAAGAGCGGTTGCATTATTCGTCCCTTTTTCTAAATCCGAAAACAATTGATGGAAATACTGTTTCATCTCCTCTGTATTCATCCCTGCCAATGCAGAGCCTACTCCAAAGAAATCTGCCCCAACTTGCCTGTAACTTCTCACATCTTCAGCTGTTGAAATGCCGCCGCATGCTATCACGGGCAAGTTTGTAATGCTTTTTATCTCCTTTACGCTTTTTAACCCAAGTTCTAAAATTGCTTTTCCCGAAACACCGCCTACTTTATTGGAAAGAACTGGAAAATTATTGTGCAAAAATAATTCTGGACCTTTGGTATTTATCGCTGTTATCCCAGAAGCATCATTCCTTACGACGCATTCCACAATCTCTTTGATATTTAAATTTGGTGAAATTTTAACAAATACTGGTTTTCCAAGAGAAACAATGCTTTTTGTTATCTCCCCCACTATTTTTTTATCCCGGCCTATAACTTGGCCATATTCTTCAGAGTGGGGGCAGGAAATGTTCAGCTCAAAACCATCTGCCCAATCACACAATTTTTCTGCGATTTCTCTAAATTCATTAACACTATCTCCGAAGATTGAAATTAATAAAAATTTATCATCGGGAATTTTTATCTTTGATAACCTGTTTACAAATTCTTCTGCTCCTGGATTAGAAAGTCCAACGGCGTTGATAAAAGAAAAAGGGGCATATCCAGCTATAATTGGTTCCTTGTTTCCTTTTCTTGGTTCTAATCCAATACTTTTTGTAGTAAGTATACCAATTTCTGGAATCTCTTTAGCAATTTTCTCAATCACTGATACTTCAGTGGAAACAATACCGGAAGGTATTGTGAAAATTCCACTAATCTCTTTATGAAAAAATTTATACTTCATTGGTTTTTATAAATTCTACCAAAAAACCGCC
>CAZJYW010000047.1:0-1753 GCA_964550395.1 uncultured Candidatus Saccharibacteria bacterium | reverse complement strand
ACTCTCAACCAAACCTGTGCCTTCTATATTGGCAACGGTAAAAACCACCGGGATGTTGGTCCCCTGAGTGACCACTTTGGCTTCCTGGCTTGCTTCGGTAGGAAAGACGAAAATCAAGTCAACTTCATCTTCCACAAATTTCTCAAGTATTCTCCTGTACTCAACCATATCAAAGTCTGTTCTCTGAAGGTCATAAATGATGTTCTCGCCCTCAATATAGCCCAACTCTGCCATCCCGGCCTTGAAGCCGTCGGCTGCCTCGGCAATATATTCCAGGCCAGAGAGAACACCTACCCGATAAACCTTCTCTTCTTTTTCGGGTAATAATAGAAAGTAAACCCCGATTCCTATCAATAAAATGACTATTAAAATAATAATGACTGATTTACGTTTGAACATAAGTTTTTATTAATTTTTATTCTCTATCTTATATATCATATTAAATGTTTAAAGCTCTACCTTAAACATTCGACCTTTAATTGCTTTAATTTTACCATAATTTTAAACTCTCTCCAGTGAATTCCTTTTTTTCTTGTTTTTGGTTTTCCGGCAGCCTTTTTATCAAACTATAGAATTCGAGATTTTTAAAAATTTGAGTTGCTTTTTCTTTATTATATTCTTTCCAGTGGCATTTTTTTAGATTAAAATCTATTGGCACATTTTTTTCAATTTGGGCCAAGCTCTTGCTTAAAAACGCTTGTTCTTTGTATCTAAGCAATATTTCTTTCAGCTTAGGCCTAAGGTTTTTTGCTTTTTCTGAATTTTCTTCAATTTCTTTATATAGACTTTCCAATCTGCTAAATTTTAAAAGAAGTTCAATTGCTGTTTTTTCTCCTATGCCGGTAACCCCGGGAATATTATCTGAGGGGTCGCCTCTTAAGGCTTTAAAATCAAGAAGTTGTTCCGACTTCAATCCTTGAAATTTTTCTCTCACCAGTTTTTCATCATATAAAACAATATCTTTTACTCCTTTTCTCAAAAAATAAACTCTTGTTCTAGGATTAACCAGCTGAAGAGTATCTAAATCACCGCTTAAAATAATCGTTTCAATCCCCGGCAAAACTTGTTTTTTCGGAGCTAAATAAGCAATCGTCCCGATAATATCATCCGCCTCAAAGCCTTCTTTTTCAAAAATAGAAACCCCAAAAGCTTTTAAAACTTCTTTTACTTTTGGAATTTGTTGATATAATTCCTCGGGCGCCGGCGGCCTTTTGGCTTTATATTCCTTAAATTTTTTGTGGCGAAAAGTTGGTGCCGGAAAATCGAAACAAGCAGCAATAGAATCTGGCTGAAAATCTTTAATTGCTTTGAAAAAAACCAATAAAAAACCGTAAACCGCATTAACCAATTCTCCTTTTTTTGTAGTTAAAGGAGGTAAGGCATGATAAGCCCGGTGAATAATTGAATTAGAATCAATAATAATTAAATGTTTTTTATCAAGAGTCATTTTTAAAACCCACCGCAATTTTTCTAGTTTTTTGGTCAATGAATTCGAATTTCAAAATTATTGTCCCCAGCGGAAGCATTTTACGGATTCGCTCTGCCCATTCAATCGCCACAATATTTTGAGGATTAGAAATAATTTCCTTAAAACCTAAATCTAAAATTTTTTTTGGTTTTTCAATTCTATAACAGTCAATGTGATAAAAACACTTAAATCTTAAACCTTTAATCTTAAACCTCTTTAGGATAATAAAAGTCGGGCTTAATATCTTCTCTTTTGTCCCCAGTCCTTTAGCAAACCCTTGCAGAA
>CAZJYW010000046.1:0-1887 GCA_964550395.1 uncultured Candidatus Saccharibacteria bacterium | reverse complement strand
GTCGGGCTTAATATCTTCTCTTTTGTCCCCAGTCCTTTAGCAAACCCTTGCAGAAAAGTAGTTTTTCCTCCACCTAGGTCTCCTTCCAAACCAAGGATCAAGGCTCCTTTTTTAAGTTTCGTCTTTAAAGCCTCTTTGGCTAAAATCTCTCCCAATTTTTGAGTTTGCCGGGGAGCAGTGGTTAAATATTTTACCCTCATTGACTTTTTAAAAAAATAAGATAAGCTCTAATAATGCAGCAAAAAATTACTGGCGAGGTAAAAATTTCCCCATCTATTCTTACTATAACACAAAAGATAAAAAATGTTTCTGTTTTTAAGGAGAAGGTTGAAGAGTTTTTAGAAAAAAGCGTTAGCGAACTTTCGGAAGTTATCTTGGGAGGAGCGATAAATTTAGGGGCCTCTGACGTCCACACTGAACCAAAAGAAAAGGAAACTAAAATTCGAATTAGAATTGACGGAATTTTACAAGACGTGACCACATTTGAACGAGAGAGCTCTGAGGGACTTTTAAATCGAATAAAACTTCTTTCCGGAATCAAATTAAACATCACTGACCGGCCCCAGGATGGCCGTTTTTCTATTTCAACGGAAGGAAAAGCTCCGATTGAAGTTAGAACTTCAACTTTGCCGGCTGAATATGGAGAAACAATTGTCCTGAGAATCTTGAATCCGAAAGCTTTAATTGAGTTAGAAACCCTAGGATTGAGAAAAGATTTATTAGAAAATTTTGAAAAAGAAATTAAAAAGCCGAATGGAATGATTATTGTTACTGGCCCCACCGGGTCGGGAAAAACTACTACTCTCTATGCCTTTTTAAGAAAAGCTCAGAAACCAGAAATTAAAATTATTACCATCGAGGACCCAATTGAATATCATTTGGAAGGAATTTCTCAAACACAGGTTGACCCAAAAAAGGGGTATGATTTTGCCTCGGGATTAAAGTCAATTATGCGTCAAGACCCCGATATGATTTTAGTCGGAGAGATTAGAGACTTAGAAACAGCTGAAATTGCTCTCCAGGCAGCTTTAACCGGGCATTTAGTTTTTACCACTTTGCATACTAACGATGCCGCGGGCACGGTAGCCAGATTAACCAGCTTGGGAGCAAAACCTTCAAATATTGGGCCAGCAATAAACATGGCTATTGCTCAGAGATTAGCCAGGGAAGTCTGTAAAAAATGCGGCAGATTAGAAAAAGCCCCGTCCTCGGCTTTAGAGAAAATAAAAAGAGGGTTAAGGGGAATTCCCTCAGAAATTAAAATTCCTAAAATTGCTCCGGGATTAAAAGTTCCTCAGGCTAAAGGATGTAAAGATTGCAATTTTACTGGTTACCGGGGCAGAACTGGGGTTTTTGAAGCTTTTTTAGTAGACGAGGAAATGGAAAAATTTATTCTTCAAAATCCATCTATTGCTGCCCTGAGAAAAGAGGCAATAAAAAGAGGAATGGTTACGATGCAACAAGATGGCTTAATAAAAGTTTTAAACGGAATTACTACCATTGAAGAGGTAGAGAGAATAACTGGCCCTATTCACCCTGTTAAATAATTTTAAATTTTTGTACTCTAAATATGTTTCATTACGTATATGTTCTCCAATCAGCAAAAGATAATAAACTTTATACAGGTTATACAAAAAATTTAAAATTAAGATTTGAGCAACATAAAAAAGGAGAAATAAAGTCAACAAAAGATAGGCGCCCCTTGAAATTAATTTATTTTGAAGGTTGCTTAAATCAACAGGATGCTACGCACCGCGAGAAATACCTTAAGACCTATTTTTGGAAGATGTTTCTAAAAAATAGGCTCAAATCTTATTTAACGGGGTAAACAATAAGCCCCAGAGCTGGGGGTCAAACTTAGGTGTTGGAACGCAAAGTTTAGAATTT
>CAZJYW010000045.1:0-2015 GCA_964550395.1 uncultured Candidatus Saccharibacteria bacterium | reverse complement strand
AAACCGTAAGGACCCTCTTCTTTTAAGCAGTGAGACATATCACCAGAAGCAATTAGAGCATACTTTTTCTTTCCCCCAAATTCTCTGTAAACCTTTATTCCTTCTTCAAAATAAAATTCAGGTTTTTCTAAACCGATCAGATGCTGTTTTATCTCTCCCTTAAAATCTTTAGCCAAAAAATAGAGGGGGACGTTGAAACCCCAATCAGGATGAGGAGAAGAAATTATTATTGAGTCTGGTTGAGTTTCTTTTAATTTCTTCCCTAAAGACTCTAAACTTTCAATAGTTTTTTTAACCTGGGCTCTATCTTCGAGCGAGCCAACTGAAGGAAGAATTATGGGAGGATGAGGGGAAATGCAGGCAAAAACAATGTTTGTCATATTCTATTTCAAGATTAAATTTAAATTAGCGCTGCATTTGGGGCATTTGCCGTTCTTATCGTAGCGATGAATGATATAGTTTGTTCTGTCAATCACCAAAGTTTGGCATTTTGGGCAAAAAGTATCCTCCGAAGGCAAACCAGGAATATTACCAGTATAAACGTATTTTAAGCCGGTTTCTTTGCCAATTTTCCAAGCCATTTCTAAGGTTTCAACTGGTGTGTCTGGTAAATGCTGTAATTTCCAGGAGATAGAGCCCGAAAACTGAGAAATGTGCCAGGGAGTTTCGGCCCCTAATTCTTCTTTAATAAACGTAGCAATGTCCTTAAACATTTTTTCTGAATCTGAAAGAGTAGGAATAACTAAAGTCGTTATTTCCACCCAGACGCCCGATTTTTTCATTAATTTTGCCGTGTTTAAAACTGGCTGCAGTTTTGCTCCGCAACTTTCTCTATAAAAATCTTCAGAAAAGCTTTTTATGTCAATATTATTGGCATCAAGATAAGGGATAACTAATTTGGCTGATTCTTCGGTCATAAATCCATTTGATACAAAATTATTCTTTAGGCCTGCTTTTTTCGCCAACTTCATAGTATCTAAAGCATATTCTAAAAAAATTGTTGGTTCCGTGTAAGTATAGGAAATGCTTGGCAAATTATTTTTAAGAGCAATTTTAACAATTTCTTCTGGAGAAATTTCTTGGCCTTCGATTTTTCCAGTTAATTGAGGCATTTGAGAGATATCATGGTTTTGGCAAGAAAGACATTTAAAATTACAGCCAACTGTCGCTATTGAAAGAGAATAACTTCCTGGTAAAAAATGAAAAAATGGCTTTTTCTCAATTGGGTCAATATTTACAGCAATGGCTTTACCATAGTTTAGAGCATATAATTTTCCATCAACATTTTCTCTAACTCCGCAAATTCCTCTTTTACCCGGTAAAATAACGCAATAATGAGCACAATTCTGACATTGAACCCCAGCACCAGAGATCTCGTCTCGGTGCGGGGCATGCTTTTTTCCCGATAATTTTTTATATAAATAAGCTTCTCTCATATCGTTTTAATTTTAGTCTTTTTTATGATAAAATTCAATTGAATTTATGAAACATCGGATTTTTATTGCCATAAATTTACCGGGAGACATAAAGAAAAGGCTTGTAGATTATCAATCGAAATGGCCAGAGTTGCCAATTAGATGGACCAAAAAAGAGAATTTGCATATTACTCTAATTTTTATTGGCTATGCGAACGATGAAGAACTTTTAGAAGTTTTAAAAATTACCAAAGAAGTTACCCAGAGAAATAATTCTTTTTCGATAAATTTAAATAAAATTTACTACGGTCCACCAAAAAAGATGCCGCCCCGAATGGTTTGGGTTGAGGGTGCGGCTCCCGAAAAATCTCAAGAATTTACTAAACTGCAAATTGACTTAGAAAAATCTTTAATGATTTCCGAGGAAGTCCATTTCTCGCCGGAAAAACGGGCTTTCTCACCCCACATTACTTTGGGAAGAATTAAGACCTGGGAATTTCGCCAGATAGAACCCGAAGAAAGGCCGGAAGTAAATGAAGAAATAAATTTGAGCTTTGAAGTAAATTCAATTGAAGTAATGGAAAGCGAATTAAAAAGAGG
>CAZJYW010000044.1:0-2301 GCA_964550395.1 uncultured Candidatus Saccharibacteria bacterium | reverse complement strand
ATTAAATTATTAAACTTCTTTTCTAGTTCTTTTAAATTTTCATCTAATCTGTCGTTATTTTTGTCCAATTCCCGCATTTTTAAAATAATTTTTTCTTTTTCTCTTTTATTTTTAGCTTTTTGGATTTCTTTATTGGCTTTATTTTTCTGGGCGCGTATGTCTTCTAAAGCCTGCAGTGTTTCTCGCCGTTTTTTATCAACCTCTAAAAGTCGGTCAATATCAACTTTGACTTGTTTTGCTTTACATCCTTCTTTAACTTTATCAGGGTTTTCTCTAATGAATTTTATGTCGAGCATATTTTTTAATTTTAATCATTAATAATGCTAATCCAATTATTCCGAGGACTGAACAAAGAAGATAATTCTGAGAAATGGAAATCAAATTCAAAAAGGGGTTAAAATTGGAAGGCCAGAAAGGGGAAACATCATAATGCATCAAAGAATCAAGGATAACATGAATCCAACAGCCGGCCAAAGCCCCCAAAAAGATACTTAAATTAGAAGAATCCTGGGCCAGATGGATTTTATCAAGCCATTTTTTAATGTGCCCTTTAAAAATTCTTAAAATTATCAGAACCAACACTGCTCCTAAAATTCCTCCCAAAAAGGAAGTGAAATAATGGTGGGGCTGGTCAAGTTTTCCGGAAACGAAAGCAAAAAAAGGCTCGATGTCTAGAACAACGCTACCCAGAAGAAAAGCGGTTAAATCTAAAAACCTAAAGCTTAGCATTCCGAAAAATAATCCTGGGCCAAGATGAAAAGGGGTTAAAGGCATCTTATTTTGGTCTCATTGTGGGAAATAAAATTACCTCTCTCAGGCTATGAGAATCGGTAAGTAAGGATACTAACCTGTCAATTCCTAAACCAAAGCCGGCAGCCGGGGGCATACCGTATTCTAAGGCCTCCAAGAAATCTTTGTCCATCCTTTGAGCTTCTTCCAAGCCAGCTCTGAAAAACTTTTCTTGCTCCTCAAATCTTTTTCTTTGTAAAAGTGGGTTGTTGAGTTCTGAAAAACCAAGGGCTAACTCCCAGCCCGCTACTAAAAGTTGGAAGCTGGCCAATTTTGAAGGATTATTGTCCAAGGGTTTAGCTAAAGGAAAAGAACCTAAAGGATGGTTTATTAAGAAGGTAGGGTTCCAGATTTTTGGCTGGCAAACCTTTTTATATATTTTATCCGCAATTTCCGCTTTCCCCTCTCCTTTTTTAATCTCAATTCCTAATTTCTTAGTTTCCTTTTTAAGGGCTTCTATGTGAATTTCTTCTAAATTAATTTTGGTATATTTTCTGAAGACCTGAGAAAATTCTACTCTTTTCCAGGGGGTTTTAAAATTAATTTTTCTTTCCTCGTATTTAATTTCTAATGAGCCGAAGATTTTTTTAATTAAACTCTCAAGCATTTTTTCGGCAAACTGCATTAAATCTTTATAATCAGCGTAAGCCCAATAAAATTCAAGATGAGTATAATCAGGATTGTGATATCTGTCCATTCCTTCATTACGAAAAACTCTGCCTATTTCATAAACTTTCTCAAATCCTCCAACCAAAAGTCTTTTTAGATAAAGCTCTGGAGCAATTCGCAAATACAAATCCAGGTCCAGAGCGTTTAGATGGGTTTTAAAAGGTTTAGCTTTTGCTCCGCCATAAACTGGCTGTAAAATTGGGGTTTCCATTGGGATGAATCCTTCTTTTTCTAAAAATCCTCTAATTTCTTTTATGATTTCAGAGCGGGTTTCAAGTTTCTTCTTCGTTCCGGGATTGAAAATTAAATCTAAATATCTTTTTCTAAATCTTTCTTCAATATCTCTAATCCCATGCCATTTTTCAGGTAAAGACAACAAAGACTTCACTAACATTTTATAATCGGCGACTTCAATTGTCTTTTCTCCTCTTTTTGTTTTAAATAAAATTCCTCTGACTTCAATAAAATCGCCTATATCAAAATTATCTAAGAAAAATTTATAACCCCTCGCCCCTATTCTATCTTTTCTAAAATAGGCTTGGATTTTACCGGAACCGTCTTCAAGGTGCAAAAAAGTTGCTCCACCATGTTCTCTCAGGGAGCGAATTCTACCAACCAAAATTACTTCTTTTTTCAATCGGCTGAGCTGAGCAAAATCTTTAAGCACTTCAGCAATTTTGTGAGTCCTTTTGGTTTTAGCTGGATAGGCATTAATCCCAGCTTTTCTAATTGCTTCCAGCTTTTTTAATCTAATTTTTCTTAATTCAGAAATCTGAGTCATATATCAAATTTTAATTCATTTCCCGATTCTGGTCAAAGTACCATTCTAATATCGCTTTAGCT
>CAZJYW010000043.1:0-2519 GCA_964550395.1 uncultured Candidatus Saccharibacteria bacterium | reverse complement strand
CCCAGCAGTAAAAAAATACCACCTAAATAAGCGACAGTTTTAAAACTCAATTTGTGAAACATAATTATGCGTATTGAATGTTTTTGCTTGACAATCTTTGATTAATGAAGATATAATGTAGGTAGTTAAAAAGTTATTAATCACGTCAATATGCTAACTAATTATATCTCTCAAAAATTAGATCGAGCCCGATATAAAATCTTAGAAGATGGAACTTACTTTGGAGAAATTCCTGGCCTTCAGGGCGTTTGGGCTTCAGAAAAAACCTTAGAAAAATGCCGAGAAACTCTTCGGGAAGTTTTAGAGGAATGGCTGATTTTGAAATTGCAGGATGGTAACAGTATTCCTGATTTTCCACCAGTTAAGGTGAAACATAAGGTTTATGCCTAAAGCGATTTCTTGGCGAAAATTAGTCCAGAATTTCCGAAAACTTGGTTTTGAAGGTCCTTATAGCGGCGGCAAACATATTTTTATGAAAAAGGGGGTTCTCAAAATTCATATTCCGTCAAAACATAAAGGTAATATCAGCGCTGGATTAGTTAGTGAAATCTTGCGGCAAGCAGAAACAGATAGGGAAAAATGGGATAAACTTCAGCGATAATACTAATTGTTTAGACTTGAAGTTTAGACAGCTTTTCAACGGGCTGTTTTTTATTCTTCAATTTGAGTTTCCTCTACCGCTTGTTCTTCTGCCTGTTGCTCTTCTTCCACAAGTTCTTCCTCTACTTCTCCTCCAATTGCTTCTTCTCCGCTGGACTGTTCCTCAATTAGTTGCTCTTCTGATTGAGTTTTCTCCAATAACTCTTCTTGCTCTCCAGTGTTACAGACGTCATCATACCAAAAACCACCAGCATTTATACAATCTGTTTCAATTAAGCAAAGGTTCAAATGGAGGAAATCACAGGTATCAACTTGAGGGGCCGGCTCCAGGCCCTGCTGAATTATCAACACCTCGTAGAGAACGTCAATTTTATGTTTCAGCTCAGCTAAAGTATTCACGATATTGGTCAAGGTATCAATGATACTATCTATTTTGGCTAATATCTGGTTAATCTTTTCCCCGATTTCAGAGATTTTTTCATCAATAAAGTTTATGAAATTTTGAAAAAAGCTAATGATGCTTGAAGAAAAATCTATTCCTTGTTCTGTTTCCAAGTTTTCTAATTGAGACAAATCAAACAGAAGCACCACATCGGCTTCATCCCCTAATTTTTCTTTAATCAGTTGGGAAAGATTTGCCCATTGTTCCGGAGTTAGTTCTTCGACTCCTAAAAGTTCAGAAAGAGTCGTAATTTTTTTTCTGGGTTGGATTTCCTCTTCCCAACTAATTCCTTCTGGAGCTGTTAACCCAAGGGAAGTTCCTAACCAAAATGGCGCCTCATCTAAGTTAAGATTAATGGGATTCTCCCTCCCCAAAATTACTTTAAATTGACCATCATTTAGAGAAAGGGCATTGTAGAAAGTGTATTCTTCTTGCCAAAGGATATTTCCCCATTCTTCTTGAGCATCATAAATTCTAAATCTTAAATTATATTTTCCATCTGCAATGGGATTTCCTTCAGAATCAGACAATCGCCCCTGATATAAAATTCTTAAATTACTTATATTTTCTGGCTCCTCCTGGGCATTGACTATTTTCACAAAACAAAACCCACCTATTAATAAAATGACGGTGAGGAAAATTGTAATTACTAATTTAATTTTTGATAATTCGTTATTCATAATTCACTCTTTATTGGCACCAAAATATAAAGATATTTTTCTCCCTCTCCCTTTTTGAAAACAGGAATAATCACTCCCGAAGTTTCGTCTTTTATTTCTACTTTTACCTCGTCGGAAAAACTTTCTTTTATTTTTTCTTTCACTTCTTCGTCTTTTGCCGTAGAGGGAATTACTACTAATCCTTCTTCTGATGACTTAGGAATTAATTTTTCTTCAGCAATTTTTTCTGTCCTCGTCCAAAGTTGGGTAATTACTCTATACCCCTGACCAATCTTTTTCTCGACAAAATTATTAGCAATAATATAATTTTTAACAATTTCTTTAATCTGGGAACTAAACCATTCACTGGTACTTTTACCTATCCACTGGCCATATTCTTTAAAAGTATCTCCGATGCTTGCCGTAGATAGAGAAACGGTAGCAAAGGTTTGAGGAATATCAGAGACAGTTTCAGCTAAAATTTCTATTGTATTCTCAACAATAATATCTCCAGCTCCCCCTGCTATATATGTATAGGGCTCAATGTCTCGATAAACATTTTTAAAACTCTCTTTCCCCCAAAAACAACCGGCCACCAGCAAAACAAAAACCAGCGCCGTTACAAATCCAAAACGAAACACTGGTATTTTCTCAACTGGCAAATTTTTCGGAGGAGAAACAAGTTTTTTAAGATGATTTTTATTGTTATATTCTTCAACTTTTTCTAAGTATTCTTCTAACCATTCTTTTTTAGTTATCCAATTTCGGCCAAATTTCACGGCTTTTAATTTTCCCTGTCGAGCCCGCAAACTCAAATA
>CAZJYW010000042.1:0-2751 GCA_964550395.1 uncultured Candidatus Saccharibacteria bacterium | reverse complement strand
TTAGTTCGAGTTTTAATCCATGGAATTTTACATCTTTTAGGATATGACCACGAAAAGTCAGATGCCCAAGCTAAAAAAGTGGAAGAAAAACAAAACTATTATCTTAAATTATTTTTTAAATAATGGCTAGAGCTCATCTTATAACCGGCCTGGATATTGGCACCAGTACTATAAAGACCCTGGTTGCTCAAAAGGGCTCCAATACCGAACTGGAAGTCATATCTCAGACTCAGGAACCGGCTGCTGGAACCAGAAAGGGGGTGGTGATTGACACTGAAGAGGTTTCTAATATTTTAGAAAATATTTTAGAAAGGGTTAAGACCGAAACTGGAGCAAGAATTAATTCAGTTTACCTTAATGTTGGCGGAAGCCATATATTTTCAACCTCTTCCCATGGTTTAGTTTCTGTTTCTCGGGCTGATCAAAAAATTTCCGAAGAGGATGTAAACCGAGTTTTGCAGGCGGCCCAGACTTTTTCTCTGCCTTCAAACAAAGAAATTTTTGATGTTTTCCCCAAAGAATTTATTGTTGATGGAGAAAAAGGAATAAAGGAAGTTTTGGGAATGCAGGGGGTAAGGCTGGAAGCCGAGGTTCTGGTTTTGGGTGGTTTTTCTCCTTATTTAAAAAACTTGACTCAGGCTGTTTTAAACTCTGGCCTTCAAATTTTAGATATGATTCCTTCCCCGATATCTAGTGCCAGGGCTTGTCTCAGCTCCCGGCAAAAAGAATTGGGAGTAGCTATTTTAGATGTCGGGGCAGGAACCTCAGGGCTGGCTGTGTTTGAAGAAGGAGATTTAATCCATTTAGCTATTTTCCCGATTGGCTCTGCCAACATTACCAATGACATTGCTATTGGTTTAAAAACCGATATTGATGTGGCTGAAAAAATAAAAATTGAATATGGCTCCTGCCTTTTAGGAGGGGAAAAAGCCTCTGGCCCGTCGGGCCATACGGCCCGGAGGGAGAAAATTGAAATTGGCGAACTTGAACCCTTAGTCTTTTCCCAAAAACAGTTGGTGAATATTATTGAGTCCAGAGTTTCAGAAATTTTTGACCAGGTCAACAAAGAATTAAAAAAAATTTCTCGGGAAAAACTTTTACCAGCTGGTGTGGTTTTAACCGGGGGAGGGTCTAAATTACCAAAAATAGTTGAACTGGCCAAAAAAGAATTGAAATTACCTTGTCGATTAGGAAAACCTCAGGGTTTCCTGGACTTTGAAAAAGACCCAAGCTTGGCTACGGTTTGCGGCTTAGTTTTAGAAGGGGCTGACCTGGAAGCTGAGAAATCACCTTCGATTCTTAGGAGGACAAATCTTTTTTCAAAATTAAAAAGAATATTTAAAATCTTTATTCCTTGAGTAAATCTTTAAAGATTTACTCAAGGTCGATGAAATCTTAAGGATTTCAGAAGACCATGAAAAACATAAATACAAAAATTAAAGTGGTAGGAGTCGGCGGGTCGGGTTTAAATGCTGTTTCCAGGATGAAAAAATGTAAAATTAAAGGAGTAGAGTTGATTGTTATTAATACCGACATCCAGGACTTAAGAAAAACAAAAGCTGATTTAAAACTCCGGATTGGCAGAAAATTAACTCAGGGTTTAGGCACCGGGATGAATCCTGAGATCGGAAAGCGATCAGCTTTGGAAAATCGAGCTGAAATTCAAGAAATTTTAAAAGACACAGATATGGTTTTTATTGCTGGTGGGATGGGTGGCGGGACTTGTACCGGAGCTGCCCCAGTTGTTGCTCAAATAGCAAAAGATTTAGGCGCCCTAACTATAGCCATAGTGACTAAACCTTTTTCTTTTGAAGGTTTAGCCCGAATGAGAATTGCTGAAAGAGGTATTAGAAATCTAAAGGAAAAAGTTGATACTTTAATTTTAATCTCTAATGATAAACTTCTTTCAGTTTTGGACCCCAAAGTCAGCCTTTTAAATGCTTTTTGGATTTGTGACGATATTTTACGTCAGGCAGTTAAAGGAATTTCTGATTTAATAATGCTTCCCGGTATCGTTAATGTTGATTTTGCTGATGTTAAATCCATTATGAAAAATTCCGGAACCGCTCTCTTTGGGACAGGAAGAGCCCGAGGCGATAAGCGAGCTGAGGAGGCGGCGATGTCGGCTATTAACTCTCCTTTACTTGACATATCTTCAAGAGGAGCAAAAGGGATTTTATTTAATGTCTCCGGAGGCAAAGATATTTCTCTTTCCGAGATTGATGAGATCTCCAAAGTTATCTGTCAGGAGGTTAATCCTGAAGCTAAAGTAATTTTTGGGGCAGTTCAGGATGAAAAATTGAAAAAAGGAGAGATAAAGGTGACGGTAATTGCCACCGGAGTCTAAAAAAGCGAGTTTTCCACAGGTTGTAGCTTTAATCCCGGATTGACGGGGTTTTTTATTGGTCTAAAATGAAATAATCACTAATTTTTTTCCTTGCATGGTCGAAAATAAAATTACAAAAGTAAAAAAGCGAGACGGGACAATAATTGAATTTGACCAAGCCAGAATTAAAGATGCTATTTTTAAGGCTTTAACCGCTACCATCCAAGGCGATGGCAGTCGGTCTAAAAAACTTTCTGACCGAGTAATTCAAATCTTAAATAGAAGATTTAAGAAAGAAGAGATTCCTCAGGTTGAGCAAATTCAAGATATCGTTGAAGAGATTCTAATTTTAGAAGGCCTGGTCGAAACTGCCCGGGCTTATATTTTATATCGAGAGCAAAGAAGAAGAATCAGAGAAGCAGTCG
>CAZJYW010000041.1:0-2788 GCA_964550395.1 uncultured Candidatus Saccharibacteria bacterium | reverse complement strand
GAGGTTCAGTCGTTTGGGGAAAAACAGCAAAAAGTTTATCAGAACCAAAATGAAGTAAGGTTAGCGGTTCATTCTTTACTTACGATGGAAAATTTAGTTGGTGGAATTGGTCCGCAAGTTTCTCAAATTGCCAAAGATTTTGACAATTCTGTTCAAGCGACAATACAGGCAGAAGAAAGAATCCAGAACAGAAACATAATTGTAAGATTTTTTGCAGGTGGGGATCAGGAAACTGCAGGAGAAATTGAAAGAGAAGTTAATCAGAATAAACTAAGAGTTCAGCAACTTAAGCAGTTAAGAGAACAATGTGACTGCAATGAAGAGATTAAGAATATGTTTCAAGAACAAATTCAGAATATGGAGCAGGAACAAAATAGACTACAGCAATTAGCAGAAAAAGAAAAACAGGCTAAAGGTATTTGGGGATGGATTAAAAGCTTATTTGGCCGATAAAAAAATGGGTCATCATACGACGATACCTCTGACCGAGACGTCGGTGGGGAAAACCAAAAATCGCCAAAGAGGCGGTTTTTTGGTACGATAAATTTATTAAAATGAAACAGGCGACTTACGAAATTAAAACTATATGAATCAGGAAAAGTTTGGGGAAATGGTCAAAGAGGGAATTGAAGCTATCCCAGAAAGATTTCTGGAGAAGTTAGACAATGTCGATATTGTGACAGAAGATAAGCCTACTCCTTATCAATTGAGAAAATTAAGAGCAAGAAAAAACTTAATAATTTTTGGATTATATGAAGGTGTTCCCCAAACTAAAAGAGGGCCTTATGGCCAGGTTTTACCTGATAAAATAACAATTTTTAAAGGGCCAATTGAAAAAGCGGCCTCTTCTGAAGAGGAAATTAGGGAAATAGTCAAAAACACTGTCTGGCACGAAATCGCCCATCACTTTGGGATGGACGAGAAAAGAGTCAGAGAGGCAGAAGTAAGAAGAAAAAAACCTTAATCACTCAATCCTTCTTACGTATTCACCGGTTTGAGTATTTATTTCAATTATGTCTCCTTCTTCAATGAATAAGGGGACGTTTATTTTGGCTCCGGTTTCTAAAGTAACATTTTTTGTTCCAGGTTCAGCCCGACCGCCTTTAACTCCAGGGGGAGCCTCAATTACTTTTAAATTGATTTTTATTGGTAAGGAAACATTAATTACTTTATTTTCAAAAATTATCCCTTCAACAGCTTGATTTAGTTTTAAAAATTTTCCTTGCTCGCCAATTTGCTCTAATGTTAAATCGACTCTTTTGGTTGGATTTTTTGCTTCAGAAAAAAAGAATTTATCTCGATGATGATACAAAAATTTTACTTCCATTTTTGAGAGTTCGGCTTCTTCAAAAATATCTGAGGGATGGAAGGTTTTAGAAATTAAATTTCCGGTAGTTAAATTTCTCAATTTTCCTTGTAGAACCGAATGGCCTCTTCCTTTGAAAAGATGGGAGGCCTCAATTATTTCATAGGGTTCGTTGTCCAAAATAATTTTCACTCCTTTTTTGAGTTTCGGATAGGGGAGGGTAGTCATTTTAAAATTGTGCCAATAAAATCCAGATAGCCTCTTAAAAATTCTTCAGAACCCATTTCTTTTTTTCCTTCAGGCTGTAATCTCTCAATAACTAAAAAATCTCCTCCCTCCCTTAAAAAACCTTTTCTGCATTGAATGCCAATCTCATTTTGGGGAACAACTAAGGTTTTACCGATGGGATAAGCAATACCCCCGGTTGATTCAAAAACTCTGGTTTTTAAAATTTTTATTCTGACCATTGTCCCATCTCTTTTCTGCCAGAAAGTAAAACTCCCCGGCCAATAATTAAAAGCTCTAATCTCCCGCTCAAGGTCTTTCGCAGTTTTTTCCCAATTAATTCTGCCGTCTTCCCGAGTTAAAATTTTAGTATAAGTAGCCTGGGCGTCATCTTGAGGATGAGATTTAATCATTCCCTGCATCCATCTGGAGATGGTTTCCATTGAAAGACTTGCCCCAAGATTAGCTAATTTTTGATGGAGAGTAGTTGAGGTTTCATCTTCCTCGATTTCCAGCGCTCTTTGGTTAAGAATTGGACCACGGTCCATTTTTTCATCCATTAAGATTATAGTTACTCCGGTTTTTTTCTCCCCATTCAAAATAGCATATTGGATGGGAGAAGCTCCCCGGTATTTTGGGAGCAAAGAAGGGTGAACATTCAACGAGCCTTTTTTTGGAATATCTAAAATTTCTTTAGGCAAAATTTGGCCATAAGCAGCCACAATGATTAAATCGGGTTTTAGGTTTAGAATTTCGGACTTAGAATCTATAATTTTTTCTGGTTGTAAAATTGGAATTTTATATTTTTGAGCAGTTATCTTTACTGGCGGCGACGTTAAAATCTGCCCTCTGCCAACCGGTTTATCGGGAGCAGTGATTACTAAAATCGGCTTAAATTCGCTCTCGCAAAGTGTTTCTAAAATAATGGCGCTGAAATCCGGCGTTCCTATAAATATCATTTTAGGATTTATTGTTCTTTGTTCTTTGTTCATAGTTGTTATTTTATTATTCGCCATTCAATGTCAGATTCTTCTCCGGCAAACTCCAACCAATCGCCGTCTTTGTCAATTACATACCATTTTCTTTTGGTCTTTGACCAAACCATGGGGTCACCTTGATAATAAGGTTTCTTAACAACTTCTTTCGGCTTTAATCTATCTAACTCTAACCATTTCTTAAATACGGTTTCAATGGCATAATCTAAATTTCTCGATTTCGCCCACTCAGCCACTTTGTCAATTGCTGCTTTAGCTTTTT
>CAZJYW010000040.1:0-3183 GCA_964550395.1 uncultured Candidatus Saccharibacteria bacterium | reverse complement strand
CCTTATTGATAGTTGTCCCTATTCGTTATTTTTTGTTTCAACCTTTTTTTGTTAAGGGCCAGTCGATGGAGCCAAATTTTGAAAATAGTGATTATTTGATTATTGATGAAATCTCCTATCGAATTGGGAGTCCTCAGAGGGGGGAAGTAGTAGTTTTTAAATATCCTCAAAATCCTTCCCAGCGTTATATTAAAAGAATTGTCGGTCTTCCTGGAGAAACAGTAGAGATTGAAGATGGTAAGGTAATAATTTTTAACCAGGTAGGAAGCCAAATTTTAGATGAGTCAGATTATCTTCCGGCCTCTTGCCAAACTCCTGGTGATGTTCGAGTTTCTTTAAATGAAGATGAATATTTTGTCTTGGGAGATAACCGGGTCTCTTCGGCTGATTCC
Organism: uncultured Candidatus Saccharibacteria bacterium; assembly: GCA_964550395.1. Lineage (GTDB taxonomy): Bacteria > Patescibacteriota > Minisyncoccia > Minisyncoccales > CAZJYW01 > CAZJYW01. Next base: position 2,791 of record CAZJYW010000040.1, on the reverse strand, counting down.
CGAAGTTGGGGACCCTTACCTAAGGAAAATATTATTGGCCGAGTTCTTTTTCGAGCCTGGCCTTTTACTGCTTTAGCCAAATTTGAAGCGCCAGCCTACTAAACTATGGCAAAGAAACCAAAATTTCAAACTCCAACCGGAATGCATGACATTCTGCCCCCAGAGCAGAAATATTTCCAAAAGATTTATGAGGTTTCTGAAAATATTGCCAATTTTTATCAGTTTAAAAAAATTGAAACTCCCATTCTGGAGGAAACAGAACTTTTTTCAAAAGGAATTGGGCTGGCTACTGATATTGTTGGAAAACAAATGTTTACCTTAAGAACCAAAGGAGGAGATTGTTTAACTTTAAGACCCGAAGGAACGGCTCCGGTAGTCAGAGCTTACATTAAGCATGGAATGTTTAATTTGTCTCAGCCGGTTAAACTCTGGTATTTCGGCCCCTGTTTTCGATACGAAAAACCCCAAGCTGGTAGGTATCGTCAGTTTTGGCAATTCGGCTTTGAGGTTTTTGGCGAGGAAAGTCCGGTGATTGACGCCCAAATTATTCAAATTTTTTACAATATTTTAAGAGAGCTTAAATTAAAGAATTTAATTATTGAGATAAATAGTATTGGAGACAGTCAATGTCGTCCCTATTATAAAAAACTTTTGATGAGTTATTTTAGGTCAAGGGAGTCCTCTCTCTGTGCTGATTGTCGCAGGCGTCTTAGGGAAAATCCTTTAAGAATTTTGGATTGCCAGGAAGAAAAGTGTCAGAGGATAATTAGCCAAGCTCCTCAGATGATTGACCATCTTTGTGAAAGTTGTCATTCCCATTTTAAAGAAGTTTTGGAATTTTTAGATGAAATAGAGCTGCCTTACCGCTTAAATCCCTATTTAGTCAGAGGTTTGGATTATTATACTAAAACTGTTTTTGAGATTTATGAAGATTCAGAGGAAGGTCGGGCCCAGGGAGCTTTAACCGGAGGAGGAAGATACGATGCTTTAGTTAAACTTTTGGGCGGTAAGGATACCCCAGCAGTAGGGGCATCAACTGGAATAGAAAGGACGATAGCGGCGATGAAAACTAAAGCCATAAGACTTCCCCAAGAGTCCCGACCAAAAATTTATTTAGCCCAACTTGGAACTTTAGCTAAAAGAAAAAGTTTAAGACTTTTGGAAGATTTCCGAAAAGCTAAAATTCAGGTTTCGGAATCTTTTGGTCGGGATTCTTTAAAAGCCCAATTGGCTAGAGCAGATAAAATTGAGGTAAAATATACCCTAATTTTAGGGCAGAGAGAAGCCTTGGAAGGAACAATTATTATCAGAGATATGAAAACCGGAAGGCAAGAAACAATAAAAACAGAAAAAGTAGTAAGAGAAATAAAGAAAAAACTTAATAGTCGATGAATTGTTTATTTTGTAAAATTGCCAATAAAGAAGCGCCAGCGGAAATTGTTTACGAAGACGAGAGAGTTATTGTTTTCAAAGATATCCATCCCAGAGCTCCCCTCCATCTTTTAATTATTCCAAAAAAACATATCCAATCGGTAGCTCATTTAGAATCGAAAGACCAGAAATTAATGGGAGAATTATTTTTAGTTGCTAAAAAGATAGCCAGGGGAAAAAAAATAAAAGGCTACAAATTAATAATTAATGTTGGTCGTCCGGCTGGTCAACTAATTGATCATCTCCATTTACATTTGCTGAGCAGGTAACCCGTGCAATTACTCTAATATGGCAATTGAAATTAAAAAACAGGAAAGGGAAACTAATCAGGCTTTAATTTACCGCTTTTCAAAAAGTGTTCAACGAAGCGGGATTTTGATTAGGGCCAGAAAAACCCGATTTCGCCAACGCCAAAAAAGTCGTCAGATGAAAAAAAAGGCAGCTTTAAGAAGGGAGCAATTAAAAGAAGAATATGAAAAATTGAGAAAATTAGGAAAAGTTTAGACTACAGCCCAATCTAGATATGATATTAAAGGAGAAAATTCAAAAAGATTTAACCCAAGCAGCAAAGAAAAAAGAGACATTACCAATTTCGGTTTTACGGATGCTTTTATCCGCTATTTTAAATAAAGAAAAAGAAAAAAGATATAAAATTGTTAAAGCCGAGCCAGAGTTAGTCGAGAAAAAACTCATTGAGAAAAGCCAATTAACCGATGAAGAAGTAATTGAAGCAATCTCCTCGGAAGTTAAAAAAAGAAAAGAGTCGATTTTGGAATTTGAAAAAGGCGAGAGGCAAGACCTGGCTGAAAAAGAAAAAAAGGAAATCGAGGTTTTAAATAAATATTTACCAGAGCAACTTTCAGAAGAGGATATAAAGAAATTAGCCGAAGAAGCAATTGAAAAAGTTGGAGCCAAGGAGCTAAAAGATATGGGTAAAGTAATGGCAGAATTAATGCCCCAAGTTAAAGGTGAAGCCGACGGCAGTTTAGTGAGTAAAATTGTCAAAGAGTTATTACAGATATGATTGAAGTTAACAATTTGACTACTATTAAAATTGATGAAGAATTTCTTAAAAAAATTGCCCAGAAAGTTTTAGAAAGGGAAAAGAAAGAGAATAAAAATTTATCCATTGCCTTAATTGAACAAGGTAGAATAAGAGAGTTAAATAAAAGGTATAGAGGGAAGAACAGGGTAACGGACGTTCTCGCCTTTCCTACCCGAGAATTGGGATTAGGGGAAATAGTTATTTGTCTTAGAGAGGTTAAGAAGAATGCCAAAAGATTTAGCTCCGTTTTTGAAAAGGAATTAGTTCGAGTTTTAATCCATGGAATTTTACATCTTTTAGGATATGACCACGAAA
>CAZJYW010000039.1:0-3411 GCA_964550395.1 uncultured Candidatus Saccharibacteria bacterium | reverse complement strand
TGATGGAAATTTTCTCAAACAATACCAGATTTAGCACTAATTTTTCATCAAACAGGTTCTAACAGCCGCCAGGCCGCGGAAACCGCCATTTTTTAAAAATATTAAAACCTGCTATAATGAAAGCAGGTTTTAAGCTTACCGAGTAAAGGTCGGGAAATCTAATGTCTTAATTAACTTGCTAAATCACTTCTATGAATATTTTATGGATTATTCTAGGCATTCTTGCCGTTATTATTCTTGGGACCATTTTTGCTTACAACGGGCTAGTAAAACTCAGGAACCGAGCCAAAGAAGCCTGGGCAGACATTGATGTTCAGCTAAAGCGAAGATATAACTTAATTCCCAATTTAGTAGAAACAGTAAAAGGATATGCCGCTCACGAAAGAGAAGTTTTTGAGAAGGTAACCGAGGCTAGAACCAGGGCGATGGGAATCCAAACTCTAAAAGAGAAGAGTGAAGCAGAAAACGTACTTTCTGGTACCCTAAAAACTCTTTTTGCCGTTTCCGAAAATTACCCTCAACTTAGAGCCTCAGAAAACTTCTTGGAGCTGCAAAGAGAATTGAGAGACGCTGAAGACAAAATTCAGGCTGCCCGGCGTTTTTATAACGGGAATGTCAGAGACCTAAATATCAAAATAGAGAGCTTTCCAGCTAATATTATTGCTTCTATTTTTAAGTTCAAGCAGATGGAATTATTTGAATTAGAAGAGCCGGAAAAAAGGGAACCGGTAAAAGTAAGTTTCTAATTCCTGATTTAGAATGGCTACTCTTTATACTCAAGCGGAATCTAATAACCGCAAGACTTGGCTTTTGATTACCACCTTTTTAATTTTTATTATTGCCTTGGGCTGGCTTTTTAGCTTTTTGCTAGATAATTATATTTTCTTGGTTGTGGCAGTAATTATAGCCGTTTTACAAAGCTTTTTGAGTTATTGGCATTCGGATAAAATTATTCTGGCAATGACTCATGCTAAACCAATTGAAAAAAAGGACAACCCTGAACTTTATAGAATCGTTGAAAACCTCTCTATTGCTGCCGGTCTCCCTTTGCCCAAAATCTATATCATTGAAGAAAGGCAACCTAATGCTTTTGCTACTGGCCGAGACCAAAATCACTCCGTGGTAGCGGTAACCAGAGGACTTTTAGAAAAATTAGACAGAGCAGAATTAGAAGGAGTGATTGCCCATGAGCTTTCCCATATTGGGAATAAAGATATGCTTTTGGGTACAGCAATCATAATTTTGGTAGGGGTTGTGGCTTTGCTCTCTAATTTATTTTTAAGAATCAGTTTTTGGGGCGGAGTGAGCAGACGACGCTCCAGAGATTCCAGTGGTCAGATTATAATGATTTTAGGGATTGCGGCAGCGATTTTAGCTCCAATCGTAGCCGCTTTAATCCGTTTGGCTATTTCTCGCAAGAGAGAGTTTTTAGCCGACGCCACCGGTGCTCTCCTGACTCGTTATCCAGAAGGATTGGCCAGGGCTTTAGAGAAAATTTCTGCCGATTCAACTCCTTTGAAAGCAGCTAATACCTCTACCGCTCATCTTTTTATTTCCTCGCCATTTAAAGGAAAACAATCTCAAAACTGGCTAACCAAACTCTTTATGACCCACCCGCCAGTTGAAGAAAGAATTAAGGCTTTGCGGGGAATGAGCTAATCGTTAAACAGGTTCTAAAAAATCGCCAAGAAGGCGGTTTTTTGGTAGAATAGGAAAATGCCGTTAATTGACTCTTTAATTGCCGAAGGCTGGTTAAAAACTCCAGGAATTATTGAAGCTTTCAAGAAAATAAAAAGAATAGATTTTTTGCCAGAGGATATTAAAAATTTAGCTGAACTGAATGAAGCCTTACCAATAGGTTTTGGCCAAACAATTTCTCAGCCCTTAGTGGTGGCTTTTATGTTAGAACAATTGCAACCTCAACCGGGCGATAAGATTTTAGACGTTGGCTCTGGCTCCGGCTGGACCACAGCTCTTTTGGCTGAGATAGTTGGGGAGCGAGGGAAAATTATAGCAATTGATATAGTGCCAGAATTAGTAGAGTTTGGAATAAAGAATATAGAAAAATATAATTTTATCAAAAAGGGGGCAGTTGAGTGTGTTTGTGGCGATGGTTCCAAGGGCTATAAAAAAGTTGCTCCCTTTGATAAAATTTTATGTTCAGCCTCCGCCCTAGAACTTTCTCCCGCCTGGAAAGAACAACTAAAAATAGGAGGGAGAATTGTTACTCCAATGGGTTCTTCAATCTGGCTATTTATTAAAAATCCGCCAGCTGGCGGAAAAAAGGATAGTTTCGTTTTTGAAGAAATTGAATATCCCGGTTTTGCCTTCGTTCCCTTAATAACTAGTCGATGAAGCCTTGCCTTCATCTTCATCTTCGCTTCCTTCGGAAGCTCGATAAATGAAACTGCGATTTTTAATCATATTTTTTATTATCCTGCTTGGTATTTTTTTTATTTGGCAGGGAATGTGTTCACCAAAAGATTTGGCTTTTACTGAAAATAAATTATTTTCAGTAGAAAGAGGCCAAAGTCTCTTTCAAATTGCGGAAAATTTAGAAAAAGAAGGGTTAATTAAAAATAAATTTTTGTTTGATTTTTATATAATTACCAAAGGTATTTCAAGAAAACTTCAGGCCGGCGAATATTACCTGAGCCCTTCAATGAATATTGTTGGAATTACCAAAAAAATTATTTCTGGAGAAGTAGCAAAAATAGAAGTGACAATACCCGAGGGATTTACGATAAAGCAGATTGAAGAGCGGCTTAACTTAAAGTTGCCCGGAACAGATTTAGAAGGATTTTTGTTTCCCGATACCTATCAATTTTCTTATGGAGTTAGTGCCGAAGAAGTTGTCAGAAAAATGTCAGACAATTTTGATAAGAAACTTGCCCCGTACCGAAACGAAATTTCTGGTGCGGGGTTAACCCTTTTTGAGGCCATCACTATGGCTTCTTTATTGGAAAAGGAGGTTAAGACAAAAGAAGAAAAAGAAATTGTTTCGGGAATTTTCTGGAAAAGGATTAAGGAGAGGAGGACATTGGATAGCTGTGCAACTATTGCTTATGTCTTGGGAGGAGGAAATTGGACCTTCGAAGAAATGAGAAAAGAAATCGCCAAGGGAAAAGAAATTGATTCTTCTTATAATACTTATAAATATTTAGGGCTTCCGGCAGGTCCAATTTGTAATCCCGGGCTTGAGAGTATAATGGCTGCGGTGTATCCCAAAGATAGTGAGTATTGGTATTGTCTTTCCACTCCAGAAGGTGAAACTGTTTTTAGCAAAACTTTAGAAGAACATAACATAGCTCAAGCAAAATACTTAAAATAATTTTATACAAGTTCGAGTCCTACCGCCGGATAGACTTGCCCCTTATTATACTTTATCGCCAAGAAGGCGGTTTTTTGGTA
>CAZJYW010000038.1:0-3491 GCA_964550395.1 uncultured Candidatus Saccharibacteria bacterium | reverse complement strand
CGAACAGAGAAGTTAAACCGATCTGCGCCGATGATATTGCTTTTTGGTGAGAAAGTAGGACATCGCCGGGTTTTTTAACTAAAATATAAAAATCCCACTCAGTGGGATTTTTATATTTTACTCAACTTCTTCTTCCCATTCCTCACTTTCCTCTTCCGGCGTTTCTTCTTCCGGCGTTTCTTCTTCAAGTTCCTCATCTAGCTCCTGGCCGGTGAGAGGAGTATATAGTTTATCGCGAACCATAGACAATTTAGTGCTTGATTTCTTTAAATTGCCTCGACCTTTTTTAATGCTAATGCCATTATATTTAGCCAAAAACCCCTGTCAAGACCTCAAAAAATGCGATATAATAAGACAATGAAGCTGTCCCCTAGGGTTAAAATTGGGCTAATTATAGTTTTATTAATTGTCCTTTTTATTATTGTGAATCTAACCAGTTTTTCTAAAGAGGTTAAAAACTTTTTCTATTTAATTTCCTCGCCAATCCAAAAAACTCTTTGGCGAGCCGGAGATAATCTATCTGATTTTTTTGAGGCAATTTCGGAAATCGAAAAATTAAAAAAAGAAAATGAAAAACTCCTGCTTAAAAATCAGGCGTTAACAGCAGAAAATGCCAGACTAAAAGAACTAAAAAAAGAAAATGAGGTTTTAAGAGAAGCCTTAGAGATAGGTCTGGAAAAAGAATTTAAATTACTCCTAGCCGAGGTTACTGGAAAAGACATCTCCCAAGATGCCCTTCTAATTAATAAAGGTTCAAAAGATGGAATTTTAAAAGATTTTCCAGTAATTACCCGGCAGAAAGCTTTGATAGGTAGGTGCGGTGAAGTTTATGAAAATTTCTCAAAGGTTATTTTAATTTCCAGCAAAGAAAGTTCTTTTGATGCCAAAATTTCTGATAGTGATATTCAGGGGTTAGTAAAAGGAAAGGGGAATCTCAAAATTTTTTTAGACCTCGTTCCCAAAGAAAAAGAAATTAATGAGGGCGCTATCATTGTCACTACTGCTCTGGGAGGAATTTTCCCCGAAGGGCTTTTAGTTGGCGAAATTAAGAAGGTATTTAAAAGCGATATTCAACCCTGGCAAGAGGCAGAAATTAAACCAGCTTTCGACATCAAGGAGCTAGAAACTCTATTTGTTATTACCAATTTTTAGGCGAAGAGGAATTGTCTTCTTCTTCAGCTACTCGAGTAGCAACGAAGAGCGGAGAAGAAATTTATTTCTTCGACTCGCCTCTGTGGAGGCTCGGTAAATGAAAAAGATTTTAATTTTAATTCCATTTTTTTATATTTTAACTTTATTTCAGACCAGCTTTTTAATCCATTTTAATGTCTTTTTGAAAGGGGGTTTTTGGGGCTATGCCTTGAACCCCATTTTAATTGCCGTAATTCTCATAACGGTCCTTGAAAAACCTGAGAAAAATTCAGGTATTTTTTTAGGTGTCTGCGGTGGATTTTTTTTAGATATTTTTTCGGAAAATTTCATTGGATTTCATATCTTAATTTTGCTAGGCTTATCTTTTTTCATTAAATTTATTTTAAGAAAATATGTTCGAACTCCGATTATCAGACCAGCTTAAAAAACGAAAAGTAAGTTTCGTCAGTAAGGAGGATATTGAACCACATGAAACTCTTTTGGACAAACTTGCTCAAAGGAAAGAAGAGGAACTGGGTATTTCAGAAAAAAAATTTGAGGTACCTCTTTTAAAAAAAGTTCTGCAATTACTTTTGATTTTTGTTTTTATCTTGAATTCGGTTATTTTTGCCAAAACCTTTCAACTCCAGGTAATCGAGGGTAAAAACCTCCTGGCTTTAGCTGAAGAAAATAAATTTATAATTCATCAGATTCAAGCTGAAAGAGGGGTGATTTATGACAGAAATCTCAAGCAGATGGTCTTTAATCAGCCCAGTTTTGATTTAGTTTATAGGAAAAATAATGGGGTGGCGGGAGGGTGGCGTCCAGCAGAGAAAACGGAGGAGAAAAAAATTTTGAACGATATTTCCCAAATCTTAAAAATAGACTCAGACGAGCTCGAAAAGAAAATCGAGGAAAGTCAAACTCCAATAGTTCTGGTTTCGGAAAATCTCGACCATCAGACCTTAATAATTCTTGAGACAAAGATTAGAGAACTTCCTGGTTTTCAAATTCAAAACAATACGGTTAGAGATTATCTAGCCGGCCCAAGTTTTTCCCATTTGATTGGTTACAAAAGAAAAACCGGGGAGAAAACTGGCTTAGAGAAATTTTACGACGAAATATTAAAAGAAAAACCAGGAGAGATTTTAACTGAAAGAGATGCCGAAGGTAATTTAATCTCTCAGGAAACCACTTCTTTGTCAGAATCAGGAAAAAGTTTGGTTTTATGGTTGGATTCCGAACTCCAGAAAAAAATCGAAGAGGAATTAAAGAAAAAACTTAAAGAAGTTGGAGCAGAAGTCGCTGCTGCAGTCGCTTTAGACCCCAAAACTGGAGGAATACTGGCTTTAGTCAGTCTTCCCGGCTTTGATAATAATCTATTTTCAAAGGGAATGTCGGAAGAGGAATGGGAGCAAATTGATAATGATCCTTTAAAGCCACTTTTTAATCAAGTTATTTCTGGAGGATACCCCACTGGCTCGGCAATTAAACCCTTAATTGCCTCGGCCGCCTTAGAAGAAGAAATAATTTCTCCTCAAAAAAAGATTAATTGCCAGGGGCAGATCGAGGTTGAACACAAATATGAGCCAGAAATTACTTATATTTATCGAGATTGGAAAACCCATGGCTGGACAGACATGAGAAAAGCCATTGCTGAATCTTGCAATGTTTATTTTTATCATCTGGGAGGAGGATACGGAGACCAGGAGGGATTGGGACCTACTAGGATTAAAAACTATCTTGAACTTTTTGGCTGGGGGTCAAAAACCGGGATTGATTTACCTCAGGAAGCCGAGGGTTTTTTACCCGATCCTAGTTGGAAAAAAGAGGAACTGGGAGAAATTTGGTATGACGGCGATACTTACAATTTATCTATTGGTCAAGGGTATATTCGGGTAACCCCTCTCCAAATGGCAGCCAGTTTTGTGCCCATTACTAACGGCGGTAAACTTTTTCAGCCCCAGGTGGCGAAAGAAATTATTGATAGCGATAAAAATTTAATCAAAGAAATAGAGCCTGAAATTATCAGAGAGGGATTTATAAAGTCAGAAAATTTAGAAGTAGTCCGTCAGGGGATGCGGCAAGCAGTGACCAATGGTACGGCCACGGGGTGGTTGGACCAATTGGGAGTTCAAACTGCCGCTAAAACTGGAAGTGCTCAAACCGGAAAAAAAGACCCTAAAGATAAAAAAGATTATTTAGATAACTGGATTACTGTTTTTGCTCCCTACGAGGACCCTCAGATAGTTTTGACCATAATGATAAATGATGTTAAAGATGGTCAGGTAGTAACTCCACCAGTAGCTAAAGCGATATTAGAATGGTACTTTGACCAGAATCGGGAAATGAATTAAAAT
>CAZJYW010000037.1:0-3532 GCA_964550395.1 uncultured Candidatus Saccharibacteria bacterium | reverse complement strand
AAATTTCTCGATTTCGCCCACTCAGCCACTTTGTCAATTGCTGCTTTAGCTTTTTTTACTGAGCCGGCTAATTCTAAAAGTTGTTTTGCTGGCCTGGTGTATCGTGAATAAACTATTTTTCTTTTTTTGGCATTCCTTTTAAGTTGTTCTAAGCTCACCTCTCTGGTCTCAAAATAATGAGTAATAATTTGACGGATGGCTGTTTCCTCTTTCAGCTCCTCAAAATACTTAATCTTTCCCTTTTTCAAATATTCCTCAATCTTTTTGGCAATACTTTCACCAATACCTGGAATCTTATCAACCCCTTTAATCCCTTCTTTTTTATAAATTTCGGAAATATCTCTCTCTAAATTTTCTAAGGTTAGAGCTACCTTATGGTAAGCTTTGGGCTTAAAAGCTACCCCCTTTATCCTCAACAATTCTTCTATCTCATATAATATTTGGGCAATTTTTTTATTTATCATTTTGGTTAAAGGCGAGCAATAATATCCCAAGACATAAAAATTTAAATCAATACCTTATTTTAGATTAATTAGAAGGTTTTGAAAAAATTTTTTAGCGAGTTCTAGCTCTTTTTTTCCTTTTCCAGTAATCTGATAAACCCTTCGCCTCTCTTCCATTTCGCTTTTTACAAACCCTTCTTTTTCTAATCGATAAAGAACTCGGTAGGGAGTAATTTTGCCGGGCTTGAATTTGAACTCTTTTTTCACTAAATCAGGAATCTTCCAGGCATAAACTTTATTTTTCCTTAACAGAGAAAGGATGTAAATCCACAAATTTTCTATAGTATTTGATTTTTGAAGACGTTCGTTGGGTAACATAGTTTTACACTTGACACACTATTTTACCGCGGTAAAATAATTAAGAGGGAAAGGGCCGTGAAACAGATATCATGCTTAATTTTACACCATGCTAAAAAAAATTAAAGTCGGAGTAATCGGAGTTGGTAATTGCTTTGCCGGTTTAATCCAAGGAATAGAATACTATAAAAGAAGGGGAAACAGGAAAATAATTGGGTTGATGCACCAAAAAATTGGGCCTTATAATTTTGACGATATCGAATTCAGCTCAGCTTTTGATGTCGGAGGAAATAAAGTGGGGAAGAGTTTAGATAAAGCGGTCTTCGCCAGTCCAAATTTGGTAAATTGGGTAAAATTACCCAAAAACAAAACAGTGGTTAAAGAAACGCCAGTTTTAGACGGAATTGGAATATTTGTTGAAAATAAAATAAATCCAGTAAAAAATCCTGCTCCAATAGAAAAGTTAGAAAAAGAAATTGAAAGAGAAATTAAAAGGACCGGGACCGAAGTTTTGGTTAATTATTTACCTGTCGGGAGCCAGAAAGCGACCGAATTTTGGGCAAAGATCGCTCTAAAAACAAAATGTAGCTTTATAAACTGTATTCCGGTTTTTATTGCTTCTGACAAAAAGTGGGCTAAAAAATTTGAAAAAGAAAGAGTCCCAATTGTTGGCGATGACATAAAAAGCCAAATAGGAGCGACCATTGTTCATCGGGTTTTAGCTAAACTTTGCAAAGATCGGGGAGCAACGATTGATAGAACCTATCAAATAAACGTTGGCGGCAATACTGACTTTTTGAATATGAAGGAGCAAAAAAGATTAGAAAGCAAAAGAGTCAGCAAAACTGAAGCAGTAACCAGTCAATTGGCTGAGAAAATAAATCCGAAAAATATTTATATCGGGCCAAGTGATTTTATTCCATTTTTAGAGAATAAAAAATTGGCTTTTATCAGAATCGAGGGGAAAATGTTTGCCGATATTCCTTTTTCTCTTGAATTACGTTTAGATGTGGACGATAAGGCAAACAGCGCCGGAATAGTCATTGATGCAATAAGATTAGCAAAATTGGCTTTAGATAGAAAAATTGGCGGGCCCTTAATTTCCGCCTCAGCTTATTTAATGAAACACCCGCCCCAGCAATTTACCGACGAAAAAGCCAGAGAAATGGTAAAGGAGTTTATTATTGGTACTTCCCAACGGTAAATCTATAAATAAAAATTTTCTCTCTTTCAGGGTCTATTCCTCCCTTTTGACAGGCAATGGAGAGTTGTTTTTCTGTAGTATCCACTCCCTCTAAATCGGGAAGCAAAAGGCCGGTTTTTGCTACAAAATGGCCGTTAAATACTACATCGGTTCCTTGAGAGAAGGTAATTGGCATAGTTTTTACAATTACGCCAAATTTCTTAGGGTCTAACTCTTTTATATTTTTAACCAATTCTGGTTCGCTCAAAATATAAACCGTGTAAGAAAGATAAGGGAGTTCTTCTTTTTCAATCGGGCCAAAACGACAATCCTCGGTGGCGGCGGCAATAGCGTTACGAATAATTTCCTCGACAATATTTATTCTTGTGGGAAGATAAGTGCCAATACATCCTCGAAGTTCGCCATCTTTTTCAATCGTCACAAAAGTTCCTGCTCTTTTGGTCAAAAATTCTTCCGGCAAATCATTAAGTGACGAAATAATTTTTCCTTTTTTGAGATAATTTTCAATTGCCAATTTTGTCAGCAAAATTAAGGGATGCATGTTTTTAAAAATAACAAAATTAAAAAAGAAACAAGGGGGACAGAAATATTATCATCAATAAATTCAAATTTTTCAAAAATTGTGGCTGCCAAAGCGGCAATGATTCCTGACCAGCCCATTTTAAAACCAATCAAAACGCAAACAATGAGCATTGCCAAGGAACCCTCCCAGGCTTTAGTTCTTTTTTTATATTTTAAATTTCTAACAATTCCCGTTACTCCGTCACCGAAAGAGAGAAAAAGAGCGGGAATTACTCCTAGCCAAAAAGTTTTATCAAAAAACCAGCCAACCAAAATAACCAGTCCCCACATTAAACAAAAATTCACCTCTCGAATATTATCTTTAGCCTGAAACCACTCATAGAGCTGCTTTTTCCGATGGGGTAGGTAAGTGTAGAGAGCTAAAATTAAAGCCGATAAAAAGGGTAAAAAGGGCTCTTTGAATAAAAAAGGTAAAGAAAGAGCAATCAGGCCTGAAGCGAAAATATGAATCGCTTTTCTGCCAAAATAAGTCGCTGATTCTGGAGGATAGCCTTTTTTAACCGCCAAATTATAAATCCAGCGAGAAAAATACTTCACCACAAAAATCACCCAAACAAAAAGCGGTATAACAATAACGAAATCATGATAAATATTTGCCGTCGTTATCATATTTTTAAATTAAACTTATTCCAAATTTTTCTTATTCTTTCAGCTTCTTTTTCGACCACCTCTCCTCTATGTTCGCCGCTGTGGGCCGGAGCACCTTTATAAATTGGCCTTTTTTGATCCAAATGTAAATTAAAAATCAAATCGCCATTTTCTGTTTTTAGATAAAGATGGAATCTTGGGTACCCTTTTGACGGTTTAACAAAAATCAACTCTCCCTTTTCTTCATCTTTTTTCTGGAGTCGATGAACTTCGTTCATCTCCACACTTCGCTGACGCTCGCGTAAATGATAACCGACTTTTCTCATCAAACTATAGACATTTTCTTTAAAAGGTCCCC
>CAZJYW010000036.1:0-3803 GCA_964550395.1 uncultured Candidatus Saccharibacteria bacterium | reverse complement strand
ACAAATTGAGTTTTAAAACTGTCGCTTATTTAGGTGGTATTTTTTTACTGCTGGGTTTAGTTTTTGTTTTGGCACAAATAGTTTTGGCTAAAAATGGAAATGGCGGCTTTCAAATCAAAGATTCATATATTGAGGTTCAAAAAACTGATTACCCTAATTAAATGAAAAACAAATTATAAAAGGTCGAGTTCAAAAACAATTTAAAATAAAAATTATGTTTAAACCAAATTCAACCCCCCCGAAGGAAAGCCCTCGGCTTCCTACGGGGCAGGCATACAAAATTCTGGCAGTGGTTTGTAGTGTAATTGTTACCGCAGCTATTGGTTATCTGCTCGTCTGGGCAGGGAACCTAGATTCTCCGGGAGCGCCTGCCTCAACTGGCCAAATGTACACTTTAGACCAAATTTATACCTATCTAACCACTGGTTATGATAGCGATTGGCCAACAAAGCATACGAGCTTTACAGAACCAGCCGGCGCTCCAACTTCAGGAACTATGCATACTCTGGACGATATTAAGGGAAAAATTACTCGTAATCCGGCTACCGGCCAAACTACGTCTTATGGTACCAAACAAAAGGAAGATGGCTATTATGAATCGGGAGCTACTTTGCGATATTCTACAACTACGGTGGGCAGTGATATTATTGTGAATGATTTAAATACGGGCCTAATGTGGGAGCAAAAAACAAGTGGAAATAAAGCAACAACCTATACTTGGGAAAATGCCCAGATTTATTGTGAAGACCAGATTGGTTCCTCTGGTACTTATGGTGGTTATGACGACTGGCGGTTGCCAAATGCAAAAGAATTATTCAGCATCGTTGTCGAAGATGCTGGACTTACAGCACCTTATATAGACCATACTTATTTCCCAAACACTGTTTCCGGCAGCTACTGGTCGTCTACTACCGCCCCTAGCGATACCAGCTACGCCCTGCTCGTGAAGTTTTACAATGGCCTCGTGGACGGCGACGGTAAGACCATTAGCTACTACGTTCGTTGCGTCCGCGGGCAATAAATTTTTATTCCTTTGAACCCCGTTAGAAATCTTTGATTTCTAAACGGGGTGAAATAGGTAATTTGGGATTTGGAATTTGAGAAACGCGAATTCTGCTAATTTTATCGAATTACGCTAATTAAGTTTATGGCTGAATTATTGCATAAAGAGCTTTCGTATAAACTTATAGGGGCTGCAATGGAAGTTCATAAAACTTTGGGGACAGGATTTCTTGAGAAAACTTACCAAAAAGCTTATGAAACAGAGTTAAAAATACAGAAAATTCCATTTGTTAATCAGAAAAAAATTAAAATATCCTACAAAGGTATTGACTTGGGATTTCAGGTTTTAGATTTAGTTGTTGATGATAAGGTAATTGTTGAGATTAAAACTATTCTAGAGATTTTACCAATTCATTTAGCCCAATTAACTTCTTATTTGAAGGCAACTGATTATCAATTAGGAATTTTGATTAATTTCGGAGCGAAAAGTTTACAATATAAAAGAATTGCACTTTCAAAAAATCATTCGTGAAATTCGCTGTAATTAGTATAATTAGCGTTGATTATCGCCAGATTCCTACAACACGAATTAAACAAATTTAAACTAATTACGCGAAATTATTAGCGTAATTAGCTACAATTAGCGTTATTCGTGTTACGGGAGAGAGCGGCTAAAAATCTATTGCGGCTCTTGCCACTTCATCATTGGAGTATTAAAAGTCAGAAGATTTCTCAAATGATAGTTAAATCTTCGGAGATTAGAAAAGTGCAGGAGTAAAAACTGTTTCCAACAACTACTGGTCGTCTACTACCAACCCTAACAATACCAGCAACGCCCTGAACGTGAACTTTAACAATGGCAACGTGAACAACAACAATAAGACCAATAACAACTACGTTCGTTGCGTCCGCGGGAAATTGATTTTTAGCCTTCCCCCACCATCACTTTTAAACATAAAAGTGGGGGGCGATAATTAATGACTTCCACTCAACATCTTCCTTTATATCTTAAAATCTACCAACTGATAAAATTTCTATACGAGCCTGTTAGAAATTTTCCCAAGCAGTATAAATATACTTTAGGAGAGGATATCTTAAAATTAAGCTGGCAATGTTTAGACTTAGTTTTAGAAGCGAATGCTTTGCCTGGCAAAGAAAAACATCCAAAAATTTCAGAACTCAGTACGACCTTTGATAAGCTGAAAATTAGATTGCGCCTGGCTCAAGAAATAAATTTAATTTCAAAGAGGCAATTTGTCCATATTCAAACCTATTACATCAAAGAAATTGGGGAGATGATTGGCGGTTGGCTTAAATGGGCCTATGAGTGAAATATTCAATTTCCCAAAATTATATCAGGCATATTTGAATTGTCGTAAAACCAAGAGGAAAACTATTAATGCTTTAAAATTTGAATGGAATTTAGAGCGAAATCTTTTTCAGCTTCAAAAAGAGCTTGAAACAAAGAGATATAGACCGGGTCGCTCTATTTGTTTTGTAGTTAAAGAGCCTTCCCCTAGAGAAATTTTTGCTGCTGATTTCAGAGATAGAGTAATTCATCATCTTTTGGTCAATGAGATAGAAAATATAGGCGAAAAGAGATTTATTTTTGATACATTTTCCTGTCGTAAAAACAAAGGGACCCATTTGGCAGTAAAAAGATTAAAAATGTTTATAAAAAAAGCGACAGAAAATTACAAAAGAGAGGCATTTTACCTTCAATTAGATATTTCTGGATTTTTTATGGCTATCGATCGTCATATTCTATATTCCATTCTCAGAAAAATGATTTTGAAACAGAATAAATCTTATCAATGGAAAGAGGATATTTTATGGTTGGCAAAAATTATTATTTTTCACAAACCCACTAAGAATTATGTTATTAAAGGAAACCCTGCTCTATTTAAACTTATTCCTGCTCGGAAATCTTTATTTGAATCTCCCGAAGACAAAGGTCTTCCTATCGGTAACTACTCCTCTCAATTTTTCGCCAACCTTTATTTAAACGAGTTAGACCAATTTATAAAAAGAGGGCTTAAATGTAGATATTATGTCCGTTATGTTGATGATTTAATTTTATTAAATGAAAGCAGAGAAAAATTAAAATATTTGAGAGATAAAATTAACCTTTTTCTAAAAGAAAATTTGGATTTGGAACTGAATTTGAATAAGACAAAACTGCAATCAATTAATAAGGGAATAAGTTTTTTGGGATATTTTATAAAACCTGATTATACTTTGGTTCGACAAAAAGTAGTTAAAAGACTAAAAGATAAATTATATTGGCTAAAACAAATTCCAGCTTCCAAATTCAAAATTCCAGATTCGAAAATTTTGGCAATGCTCAATTCTTATTACGGACATTTCAAGCACGCTTTCAGTTTTAATTTAAGAAAAAATATTTATGAAAACCATTTAGGTGGCCTTGAGGAAAAATTTCTGCCCAAATCTGGATACTTAGCTTTATCTCTAAATGTATGAAATTTAGATTAAGACCTAGAAAGTTAAAATTGAAAATAATGTTGTACTTCAGTTGTGTTTTCTTATTAATTGTTTCGGTTTTTGTTTTGTCCCAGATGGTTTTAGCTCAAAATACTAGTAGTTTCCAAATCAAGGATTCCTATATTGAGGTTAAGGAAACTGATTATCCTCAAAATATCGCCTTAGTTCAAAAGGAAAATGGTAAAGAAAAAATTGCTGGTCAAGTTAAAATCGTTGACCAGTATTTGCTTTCTGATATCCCGGAGAATGAGTTTTTAGATGAGTATTCTGGTTTAAAAGAAGGTTTTCAGGATTTAACC
>CAZJYW010000035.1:0-3832 GCA_964550395.1 uncultured Candidatus Saccharibacteria bacterium | reverse complement strand
GTTCCCTCACTGCTGGCTCCGGTCTTGCTCCAATAAATCCACTGATTGGTTTTCCCCCGCTAAAAAGAACTACCATCGGTATTCTCTCAATCCCATATTTTTGAGCAATAATTCTCGCTTCACTTAGATTAACCTTAGCCAAAATAAACTTTCCTTCAAATTCACTAGCTAATTTTTCCATAATTGGAGTAAGAATAGAGCAGGGCGCACACCACTCTGCCCAAAAATCAACCACCACTGGTTTATCAGCTGCTTGAATCTCCTTCTCAAAATTTTCATCAGTTAGCGAGATTTTCATAAATCGAAGCTAGAGATGAAGATTTAGCCTTATCGACTAAAGTAAGCATTTTATTCTTTAACCTTTTCGATTGCTCCTACTGGACAAACGTTTTCTTCTCCACATTTTTCCAGTTTTTCTTCGTCAATTACTTCGGCCTTACCATCTTCGCCTATCTTGGTTGCTCCCGGGCAATTTGCAACGCAAACGCCACAGCCAATACATTTTTCTTTGTTTACTTTGTATTTTGGCATAAAATATTTACTCTATTATTCTGATACTAATTTTACATTTGTTATTTTTGAAATTTCTGCATTCATAGCTCTTAAATGTTCTCTGTTTAAATTATGAATATTATTTTCTCCACAAGCGCCGGCAATCATCTTTATTTCCTCGGTGCAGTTTCTTATATAAGCAGCGACATTTCTGGAAGCTTCCTCTACATTTAAATTCTTCCTTAATTCTGGCTCCTGGGTCGCAATCCCTTTTGGACATTTTCCTTGATAACACAATCCACATCGAATACAACCCATAGCAATCAATAAAGGAGTGGCACAAAATACCACTTCAGCTCCCAAAGCTAAGGCCTTGGCAAAATCTCCTCCTTTATTTAATCCTCCGCCAATCCATAATTCCTGTTTAGCTCCTATTTTAGTTAAAACCTCTCTGGTTTTAACTAAAGCAGCTAAAGCAGGAATGCCAACTTCATCAAGCATCACTTCCGGAGCCGCTCCTGTTCCTCCTTCCATTCCATCAATGGCAATTATATCTGGATTAGCTTTAACTGCCAGTTTAACGTCTTTTTCTGCATCTCCGGCTGCTAATTTAATGATAATCGGCACCCCGCCAGTAATTTCTCTAAGCCACTCCACTTTTTTTCTTAAATCTTCTATATTTTTAACATCCAAATGATAAGCTGGAGAATGAATGTCTTTTCCTTTCTCAATTTTTCTCACTTCAGCGATTTCATCAGTAACCTTTTCTGCTGAAAGTAATCCTCCCTGGCCCGGCTTCGCTCCTTGACCGATTTTTATTTCAATAGCATCAGCTTTTTTCAAAATTTCTTCGGTAATTCCGAATCGGCCAGTAGAATATTGAAAAATTAAATATTTTGAAAATTCCCTTTCTTCTGGCAACATTCCCCCTTCTCCAGTATTTTCTATAGTGCCAGCCAAAGTCGAAGCTTTAGCTAAAGCAATTTTTGCTTCTTTTGAAATTGCTCCAAAACTCATTGCTCCAATTACAATTGGCGTATTAATCTCAATTGGCTTTTTGCTATTCTTTCCTATAATTGTTTTTGAAGAAATTTCTTCCCGAAAATAATCTATTGGTTTTTTATTTAACTGAGCGGGCACAAAAACCAAATCATCCCAACTAATTTTTCCCCATTTGTTGGAACGACCACTGGCAATAGGAACTTTTTTTACCCTATCTTGAATTGCTTTTATCCAATTTTGGTTCACTAAAGTAATTTGATTAATAACATTAGACCTGTCCCAGCTAAAAAGACTAAAAATGAATTAATGATTTCTTAAGTTCTCTTTCCTTTTTAATCTGGGGAATCAGGGGATTTTTTGAAGCAACTTTTTATTAAAAATCCGTATTCAAAATTTCTTCGTAAGCTTTGTCAATAAAATCTTTTAATCTATTTCCAATTAAGTCCAACTCTCATCCTCCCTCAAGAAGGGAAACCGGTTATATATTAAATTCTTGTTTCCCTTAATTGTCATTATTATATTCTAACTAAGAAAGAAAGAGTGTCAATCTATTTTACACTTGACTTGTTGGGGACAACAATTATATAATGACTTTAGACTTATAAGTCGAGGTATCTTAGGCCAGAGCACATAAATTTCATTTATATGCTCGGTCGAGCACAAAATTAGTTGTGTGCTCTGATAAGTTTTTAATTTTTAAAATTAAGGCTCAATAAGTAGAGCGGCTTAGAGTCATAAAGGTCGCTTTTTAGTTGCCAAGTCCCGCAGTAGCGGGACGAAGGTGAAGATGAGAATTACATTCTCATCGACTTAATTCGTAATCGATTTCATATGGCCTTCAAAAAATTTGACGAACCGGGGAAGGATTTCCCCCCTCGGGAAACGGTTAAGGGAAATTGGAAATGCGCTGATTGTGGAAAAGAAATAACTGAGCTTCCCTTTCAACCGTCACCAGACAGACCAATTTATTGCAGAGATTGTTGGGCAAAAAGAAGAACTCAAAGATTCGAAAGATAAACCAGTTTAAAAAAGTCCCGCCAGATTCTGGCGGGGCTTTTTATTTAATTTAAGGTTCTTCCTTTTGAAGCTTTTCTTCTTTCACTTTTTCCTTGATTGACTTCTTCCTCTCCTTCTTCTTTTTAACTTTCTATCAAGCCTTTTTTGGGTCTGCCATCCTCTGCCCATTTTTTTCACCTTTTACTTTTATTGGTTATGTTATGACCTTTTATTTATTCTACCAGAAAACCGCCTCTTAAAACAAAAACCAGCTTATTTCAAGCTGATTTTTTATCCTAAAGAGTTAAAATATTTACCAATCTCTGCGGCCGCCAAATCCCCCTCTCTCTCTGCTGCCATAATCGCGCCTGAATCCGCCCGACCTGGGACGGGATTCTTGCGGACGAGCTTCGTTTACTGTAACGTTTTTCCCGTCAATCTCTTTGCCATTGAACATCTCAATGGCTTTTTGAGCTTCTTCCTCGGAAGACATTTCAACAAAACCAAATCCCTTTGAACGACCAGAAATCTTATCGGTAATCACATTTGCTGATTCAACAGTTCCGGCCTTAGAGAAAGTCTCTTTTAAGGTTGCTTCGGTGGTTTCGTAAGATAATCCACCTACAAATAATTTTTTTGCCATATTTATTCTTTAATAGTTTATTAATTAGTAAGCCGACCGACTATCTTTTTTCTCTTTCAAAGCTTACATAATTAATAAAGGTGGCGAAGAGGATAAAATCCTCTTCTTCATCTACCCGAGTCGCTATGTAAGGAAAGAAAATTGAATAGAAACTTACGTTCGTATAATATTGCTTATTATAAAAAATGTCAAGGTTTAATAAAAAATTATTTATTTCTGTGCTTTTTAAGAAATCTGCGATGTCTTATTATATTTCTGTTTTTATTCGGGTTGTGTGAATTTTTCATACCTATTTCTTATTAATATTTTCTTTTTCCTCAACCGTTAAAGAATTAAGCCACAAAATAAAAGGTCTTCGAAGTTTATCTATTGACCAGTCATAATTTTTAAAAAGCGAGGTTTTCTCTATTCTGAACCGTGAAAGCAAGGATATTGTAGCCTGCAAGTTTAAAGGAGATAATTTATTGTGCTCTGACAAAAATTGTTGTTTTTTGGTCATTTTTGTAATTCCAAACTCTCAACTTCTACTTCTATAATACGCTCATTCCTTTAGAAAAGCAAATCCTCTACCAAAAAACCGCCTCTGTGGCGATAAAAGTTCTGAGTCCACGATGGGGTGGTTGAATTCAAG
The DNA here is from genome assembly GCA_964550395.1 of uncultured Candidatus Saccharibacteria bacterium. GTDB lineage: Bacteria > Patescibacteriota > Minisyncoccia > Minisyncoccales > CAZJYW01 > CAZJYW01. Next base: position 68 of record CAZJYW010000035.1, on the reverse strand, counting down.
TTCAAATATTGGGGGCTCCGGCGGTAGGATTCGAACCTACAACCTAGTGCTTAACAGGCACCCGCGCT
>CAZJYW010000034.1:0-4210 GCA_964550395.1 uncultured Candidatus Saccharibacteria bacterium | reverse complement strand
TTGGGTGAATATTTTTTAGAGACTTTACTTAAAAACATATTTCAACCTCATCAGTATCAATGTCCATATCAATTCAAGGATGGTGAACTCGTTGATGCTGCTATTTTTATAAAGGATAAAATTATCCCTATTGACGCTAAGTTTTCCTTAGAAAACTACAATAAGATTTTAGAAGAAAAAAATCTGGCTCAAAAAGAAAAATTAGAAAAAATATTTAAGCAAGATTTAAAGAATCGTATTGAAGAAACCGCAAAGTATATTCGACCAGATGAAAAAACAATGGATTTCGCTTTCATGTTCATTCCTTCCGAGGGAATTTATTATGATTTGTTAATTAATCAAATTGGAGGTATAAAGAGTAACACTTATGATTTAATTGAATATGCTTTTAAAGAAAAACATGTTATAATTGTTTCTCCAACTTCTTTTTATGCTTATTTACAAACAGTGCTCCAAGGACTGAGAGCCCTACAAATTGAAGAATCAGCAAAACAAATCATAAAAAAAGTAGAAGACCTGCAAAAACATCTATTAAATTATGATAGTTTCTTGCAAAAATTAGGAAGTAATTTAGATACAACAGTAAATACTTATAATCAAACCTATAAAGAATTCGCCAAAATAGATAAAGATGTAGCTGAATTAGTCGAAACCGAAGGAAAAAAAACGATTAAACCATTACAATTAGATAAATCAACACATCAAGGTTAGTCATTGTAATTCGGGTAATTTATGTTAGCAGTAATTAAGACTGGAGGTAAACAATACATCGTAACTCCAGGAGAAAAAATAAAGATTGAGAAAGTTGAGAAAAAAGAGGGGAGCGAAATAAACTTCCCCGAAGTTTTGCTTTTGGAAAAAAATAAGAAAATTGAAATTGGAACTCCTTTAATCAAAGGGGTAAAAGTAATTGGAAAAATTGTTCGTCATGGTAAAGCTAAAAAAGTAATAATCTTCAAATACAAAGCAAAAAAGAGGGAAAAAACAAAAAAGGGCCACCGTCAGCCCTTTAGCGAAGTAGAAATAACAAAGATAGTTAGTGCTTAGCTATTTACGTCCTTCCAGGGCGCTTCCCAAAGTCTCTTCATCGGCGTATTCCAGTTCAGCGCCTACTGGTAAGCCCCGGCCAAGCCGGGTATTTTTTTTCCCGAAGGGTTTTAACAATCTCTCTAGATATAGAGCCGTCGCTTCGCCTTCGGCAGTAGGATTGGTGGCAATGATAACTTCTTTAATTTCTGGATAGCTTTTTATCCTTTCTTTTAGCTCTTTAGTTCTTAATTTCTCAACATCTGCTTTTTTAAAGGTAGAAACTGTTCCTCCTAAAATAAAATAGAGGCCCTTATATTTTTTTGTCTTCTCAATGGTAAATAAATCAGTTTCTTTTTCAACAACACAAAGCAAGGCTCTATCCCTGGAAGAATCAGCACAAATTTTGCAAAGTTCCCCTTCGCTTTCAAAAGGATTAAAACAGAAAGAACAAATTTTTACTGTTTTTTTAAGGTTGGAAATAGAATTAATAAGTTCTTCTATCTCTTCTTTTGGGATTTTCATTAAATAAAAAACAAATCGGGCAGCTGTCCTTGGCCCGACAGTCGGGAATTTCGAGAACAAATCAATGAGTTTTTGAACAGATGGCGGAAACATTTATTCTTCAGCGTATCCCTTTTCTAAATTTCTAAAACTTACTATTCTTTCGTCAAAATATAATTCAATGCTTCCGACCGGACCATTTCGGTGTTTGGCAATAATTATGTCAGCAATATTTTTTCTTGGAGTTTCCGGTCGATATTTATCTTCGCGGTATATAAAAAGCACCACATCGGCATCTTGCTCCAGACTTCCGCTTTCTCTTAAATCAGCCAGTCTCGGTCTTTGGGGAGATCTTTGCTCTACTGCTCTTGATAATTGAGAAAGGGCTAAGACCGGGATATTAAGTTCTCTGGCTAAACCTTTTAGAGACCTCGAAATCTCAGTTATCTGCCTGACTATCTGGTCAGTAGGATTTCTTGGTTCCATCAATTGCAAATAATCAACAATAATTAGACCTAATCCTTTATCTGCCTGAAGACGCCTGGCCATCGCTCTCATCTGTAAAATGTTTGAGGAAGCGGCATCATCAATATAAATTGGGGCCTCGGATAAAATCCCCATGGCGCTTTGGATTCGAGAAAAATCATTATCCTCTTCGGCACTAGAAAGTCTTCCGGTTCTTAATCTCCATAAGTCAACATTAGCTAAGCTGGCAATTAATCTATCTACCAGCTGGTCTTTTGACATCTCTAAAGAAAATATTCCTACTGGCGCTTTCTGGGAAATGGCGACGTTGGCAGCAATATTTGTGGCTAAAGCTGATTTTCCTAAACCGGGCCTGGAAGCTAAAATTATTAAATCAGATTTTTGAAAACCAGCTAAGATGTTATCTAAGGCAGCAAAACCAGTAGGTAGACCCCGGAGGCCTTCCTGATGCTTGGATAATTTATCAAGCCTTTCAAAGGCATCTTCCAGAGTTGCTTTAACTGGTATAAAATTTTGGCTTAATGACTTTTGGGCAATACTAAAAATTCTTTTCTCAGCCTGGTCTAAAAGTAAATCTGTGTCTTCAGTCTCGTTATAACCCAAAACTCCAATTTCCTGACTGGCATCAATCAAATCTCTTAAAATCCTTTTCCTTTGGACAATCTTGGCATAATTTAAAACATGACTAGCCGTGGGAACGGAATTTATCAGCTCAGTCAAATAGCTATTCCCTCCAATTTCTTCAAGCTGCCCTTTTCCCTTAAGGCGATTAGAAAGAGTCAAAAGGTCCATTGGCTCTCCTTTTTCAAACAACTCTAAGCTGGCTTTGTAAATTTCCTGATGAATTCCACGATAAAAATCCCGAGGCTCCAAAAAATCAGCTACTTTAACCAGGGCATTTTTATCTAACATCAGGCAGCCAAGCAAAGATTGTTCAGCTTCAATGCTCTGAGGAGGTAATTTTTCTGGGAGTTCATCTAGCATATAAATCGGAGATTAATAAAACATACTATTTTAACTTAACACAGAACAAAAAGATTGGCAAATGCCCAATTTTTTGATAAAATCATATAAATTATTCTTATATTCGTAGAGTTATGAGAGTTGGTTTAATTTCTTTTCATTCTTTTAACAATCCGGGAGGAGTAAAAAGGCATATTTTAGGCTTGCAAAAAGAATTTAAAAAAAGGGGGATTTATTCAAAAATTATCGCCCCCAGGAGAAAGGAGTCAGAAAATTATGGTAAAGATGTTATTCTTTTGGGAACTTCCTTCCCTCTAAATTTTAGTGGAAGCCAATCAGATTTTTGTATAAATTTTAATCCCTTGGCCATTGAAAGAGTCTTAGAGAAAGAAAAATTTGACGTTTTACATTTCCATAACTTCGGATTTCCTTCGGTCTGGCAAATTTTAGAAAGGTCTGATGCTCTTAATGTTTTAACTTTTCATGCCAACATTGAAGGGAGTGAATTTTTGAAAAATTTTCCAATTTTTCTTTATCTTTTGAATAAAATGGTCCAATGGAAAATTGACGGAGTGATTGGAGTAGCTCCTTTAAATCTTAGAGTTTTTAAAAGTTATAAAGGCCCAAAAACAGTTATTCCTAACGCCATAGACCTTAGGGAATTTAATCCCCGAGTTTCAAAAATTAAAAAATTTCTTGACGGTAAGATTAATATTTTATTTCTCGGCCGAATTGAAGAAAGAAAGGGCCTGATTTATTTACTCAGAGCTTTTAAAATTTTAGAAAAAAAATTTACTAACTTGAGGTTAATTGTGGTTGGTGAAGGACCTCTTGAAATAGATTTGCAAAATTGGGTTAAAAAAAATAAATTAAAAAATGTTGTTTTTGAAGGAGAAGTTAAAGAAAAGCATACTCCTCCTTATTACAAGACTTGTGATATCTTTGTAAGCCCCGCCATTTATGGAGAAAGTTTTGGAATTGTTTTGGTTGAGGCGATGGCTTCAGGAAAGCCGGTGGTGGCTTTTGCCAATGAAGGTTACAGAGAAGTTTTAAAAAAGGACAAAGGAAAAAGATTTTTAGTTAAACCCAAAGATTACAAAACCTTAGCTCAAAAATTAGAAATTTTAATTAAAAGCAAAAAATTAAGAAAAGAAATGGGGGAGTGGGGATTGGAAGAGGCTCAAAATTACTCCTGGTCCAAAATTGCTGACCAAGTTTTAGATTTCTATGA
>CAZJYW010000033.1:0-4376 GCA_964550395.1 uncultured Candidatus Saccharibacteria bacterium | reverse complement strand
CATTTTATACCTATTTCTAAATCAGTAGCCGCCAGATTTAAGAAATTTTTTTCTGTTTTTATCAAAATATTGTTTAAAACCAACAAAGAAAGAGACTTTGTTGAAACTCTTTCAACAACCCTAACTCCCTCTTTTAATTTTTCTTGCAATATGATTAATTTCATACTAGATTTTTATCTATAAAAACGAAGGTGGAGATAAGAACTTCGTTCTCGTCGTCCTATGTTGATTTATTACATTTATTTAATTAATTATTATTATTTATTGGTGAGGTGGAAAACCTTTTTCTTTCCCTTATTCGGATACAAAACAGGGTGGGATTCTTTCGGGGAGAATGTGGGTAAAATTATCTAATTTTGTTCCCCCGGGACTTTTCCTCTCCTTACACACTGAAAATCCGCTGTCTAATCAAACTGATTTCGTCGCTAAGACTTTCGTCGGTCTCTAGCCCTTTTAAAACTTTTCCATAAGAATGAATAGCGGTGGTATGGTCTTTCCCTCCAAATTTTCTACCGATAAATGGGTAAGAGCTTTTTAAATCCTCTCTTAGCAGATACATAGCGATTTGTCTGGGTTTGACAATTTCTTTTTTTCTTGAAGAAGACAACAAATCTCTCTCTTTTAAGTCATAAAATTCAGCTACCGCTTGAATTATTTTTTTAGGAGTTGCCACTTTGGACGGAGAAAGAATCAGGTTTTTAAGCAAGGATTTAGCAATTTCAAGGTCGGGAGGTTTATTGTTTAATTTTTGATAAGCCGAAAAACGATTCAAGGCCCCTTCGAGCTCTCTGATATTTCTTTGGATATTGGAAGCGACATAATTTAGAACTTCCTCTGGGAAATCAATTTTTCTTTCTTGGGATTTGGCCTTTAGGATAGCTATCCTTGTTTCATAATCGGGGTAACCAATATCAGCCGTCATCCCACCTTCAAATCTTGACCTTAATCTTTCAGCCAAGGCTGGGATTGCCTTTGGGGGGCGATCCGAAGAAAGGATTATTTGTTTATTTTTTTCATAGAGGTAATTAAAAGTATGGAAGAACTCTTCCTGGGTCTTTTCCTTCCCGGCTAAAAACTGGACATCGTCTAAGACTAAAACGTCGATAGCCCGGCATTTTGATTTAAAATCCTCAATTTCATGATTTCTGATAGAGGAGACAACTCCAGCCGTAAATTTTTCAGAAGGAACGTATTTGACTTTTTTTTGGGAGAAGTTTTTAATCACCTCATTGCCGATTGCCTCCAGGAGATGAGTCTTCCCCAGTCCTACTCCGCCATAAACAAAAAGGGGGTTATAAACAAAACCAGGATTTTTTGAAACTGCCCAGGCCGCTGCCTGAGGCAATTCGTTGAATGAGCCAACCACAAAATTTTCGAAAGTATATCTGGGGTTGAGATTAGTTTCTTTATCGACTTTAAATTCTTGGAATTCAAGTTGGCCAGCTTCAGAGAGAGAAGAGACAGGAGGCCTTTCAGAAATTTTTAATTCGGCTTTCCCTACTATATATTTAACCTCTCTAATTTCTTCATTTAAACTATGTAAAATTTTTAAAATAGTTTTACCGTATTTATTTTCAAGCCACTCTTTAGCAAAAGAATTGGGGGCAGAAACTATCACCCGGTTTCCTTCCTGAGAAAGAATCTCAGTGTTTTTAAACCAGGTAGCGAAATTAGCTTGAGAAATGCTCAGTTGGACCTGGGCCAAAACTGCTTGCCAGGTTTCTTCTTTAGCCATAGTGGTGTTGCATAATTAGTACCTTCTTTTATTATTATATCATGAGTCAAGCGAACAGAAAACTGAACTTAAAAGTAAGTTTCTGTTAATAATATGTGGACAAATTGTGTACTTTTGTTAACCAGTTTCTTTTTCCACCTTCAATTTTTCTTCTACATCTACCCTTTAAATATTCTAATAAAGTTTTTTCCAATTTTCAAATTGTCTTACTTTATAACCTTTTGAATAACCATCGAATCTGGAATTTCTGGTTAGTTAAAAAGAAAATTCCTATTCATAAAATTATGGGTAGACTGTGGAATTGACCCGGGGCCATTTTTTTTTTACAATGAAGTTATGTCAATCACTTACCAGCCCAAAAAAAGAAAGAGAAAGAGGAGCCATGGTTTTAGGGCTAGAAAAAAAACAAAAAGGGGGAGAAGAATCTTAACCAGCAGGAGAAGAAAAGGCAGAAGAAAACTGGTAGTTCAATGAATTTTTAATTCATTTCACCTTCGAGCTTAATTTTATGTTGTCTGAAATTGATCGACTCAGAAAGAAAAAAGACATTGAAAGGGTTTTTGGAAAAGGAAAAAGATTTAAAGAAGGCTTCCTGATTTTAAAAATAACGAGGAATGACTTGTCTCAAACTAGGTTTGGGTTTATAGTTTCCCGGAAAGTTTCAAAAAAGGCCACCCTAAGAAACAAAATCAAAAGAAGACTGAGAGCGATAGTCGGTAAAAAAATGGGAAAATTAAAAAAAGGATTGGACGTCCTGCTTATAGCTTACCCCGGGTTAGAAACAAAAGATTTTTGGGAAATAGATGAGACCCTCAATAAATTATTCAAAAAAGCAAAGTGTTTTATAAATTAAAAATTCATCTCAATGTTTAAAAACTTAACTTTCAAAATTATTCGGTTTTATCAGGGATTCCTCTCCCCCAGCTTGGGGGAAAATTGTCGTTTCTATCCAAGCTGCTCAGAATACACTTATCAGGCTATTGAAAAATATGGGTTATTAAGGGGGGGCTGGAAGGGGGTTAAAAGAATATTAAAATGTCATCCCTGGCATTCTGGCGGGGTAGACCTGCCTTAACCAATTCAAAGTATGGGGTTTCTTGTTAACACTTTCAACGTAATATTATATCAACCCTTATTTAATGCCTTGGTCTTGCTTTATGAATATTTACCGGGCCGTGATTTTGGTATGGCAGTAATCGCCTTAACCCTTATTATCAGGTTGCTTTTCTATCCTTTAATGGTCCAATCTATAAAGGCCCAGAAAGCTTTAAGCGAACTTCAGCCCAAAATTCAGGAAATCCAAAACAAGTACAAAGACGATAAAGAAAAACAGGCTCGAGCCACGATGGAGCTCTATCAAAAAGAAAAGATTAATCCCTTCGGTGGGTGTTTGCCCCTTTTGATTCAGCTGCCAATTCTGTTCGCCCTTTATAGAGTATTTTGGCAAGGTTTTCAGCCAGAGGCAATGGGTATGCTTTATAGTTTTGTCCCCCATCCGGGAGCAATTAACCCCACTTTTTTAGGAATTATTAATCTTGGAGAGGCTAGCCTGGTCTTGGCGGTTTTGGCCGGGATTGCCCAGTTTTTTCAGACTAAAATGATTACCCCAAAAACTCCAAAATCTAAAAAAGAAGGAGGCCAGATGGCTCAGTTTTCCGGGATGATGCAAAAACAGATGCTTTATTTTTTCCCAATTTTTACTGTTTTTATTCTTTGGAGATTGCCAGCGGCCGTCGGTCTTTATTGGGTAATTACTGCTTTATTTTCAATATTGCAGCAGTATCTAATTTTCAAAAAACCTAAATATGAACCGACAAAACCTTGAAGAAATCAAAAAAATTACTAAGGATTTTTTTAAGAAAACAACCTTTGAAGTTGAAATTGAATTCTTACCCCCTCAAGAACTCACTCTTCCTGTTAATCTAAAAACTGATGAGCCCCAAATTTTAATTGGGGAAGGGGGGCAGACCTTAATTGAAATTCAACATCTTTTGAAAACAATTTTAAAGAAAAAAATTCAAGAGCCCTTTTTTATTGACCTTGATATTAATGGTTATAAAAAGAAAAAAATTGAGTTTTTAAAAGAATTAGCTAAATCAGTAGCTGATGAAGTGGTTCTGGCCAAAAAAGAAAAAAGCCTGACCCCGATGCCAGCTTATGAAAGAAGAATTATCCATTTAGAACTGGCCGGCCGCCAGGACGTCATTACTGAAAGTATCGGCCAGGAACCGGAAAGAAGAGTGATGATTAAACTACGACCCCAAAAGATTTTATAGTTATTTTCTAGCTCTGACAATAAAAGACTCTAAACAATCATTTCTGCCCCACCAACCGCATTGGCCCAGGCGATGGTTTCTCAAATTGTTTACGCTGGACATAAACACTTCGCACTCTCCGGTATAATTTACCCCGTCAAAGAGAAGGGCCACATAGTGCCCTTCTATTTTCATTGAGGTAATTTTATTATTTGCTTCTTCCAGGTTTGGTTCTTGTGCGTCTTTATAAGGGCCGAGGATGTAAGGGTCTTTGTTGGCTGTATAACTTTCATCTCCAAAAAATGTTACTCCACCAGGTGGGGCGGCTTCTAAAGGTTTGAGATAAATAGTGATTGAAGAAACATTACCGCTTAAATCAGCTCCGT
>CAZJYW010000032.1:0-4455 GCA_964550395.1 uncultured Candidatus Saccharibacteria bacterium | reverse complement strand
GCACTTTTGAATTTCCTGGATTAAAAAATACGGCAAAATATCTGGGCAGAGAAAGTAGATACTGCTGGAACTCAGTATTTTTTAAAAGCTGGTCATCTTTTGAAGGTTTTATTGAAAGCCCTTTAATTTTTCCGGAATTGGCCGCGGCAATTAACTGCTCTTCCGAATCAAAAAAATAAAAATAAATCTGATTAAGGCTCGGCGTTTTCCCAAAGTATTTAGGATTTCTCTCTAAATCCAAGGACTTAAGCGAGCCTTGTTCATCTTGTGATAAATTTTTTAATTTATAGGGGCCAGAGCCGATTGGTTTTAAGTTGTAAGTGGTTAAAGTAAAATTTTGAGGGGAAATATCTTTCCAGATATGTTCGGGGATTATTTTTACTGTACAATTTTCAAGAAAAATAGCCGAAGGATTTTTTAATTTGAAACGCAGAGCCTGGTCAGAAAATTTTTCCACTTCCACTCCTAACCAATTTACCCTTAAAGGGCTCTTGAAATCAGGATTTTGAATTGTTTTGATAGTAAAAACTATATCATTGGCAGTAAGAGGTTCGCCATCAGACCAAAAAATATTTTCTTTTAAATAAAACTCATAAATCTCCCCCTCTTCAAGAATTTTGTATTCCTTTGCCAGATCAGGAATAATTTGACCATCGGGGCTATATTTCATTAGACCGGAAAAAATAATCTCCACTAAATCCCGATCGACATCAGAGGTCTCGGCGTAAATAGGATTGATAAATCTGGGGGAACCTACTACCCCTTCGATATAGGTTCCGCCCTCAGCTGGTATAATTTCGGTATTTTTAAAATAAAAATTAATTGAGAGATAAAAAAATGAACTAAAAAATAAAAATAAAAAAATGAAAAAAATAATTCCCTCTTTTTTAGTTAGGACTTTAAAAAATTGCCTCCATTGATTTTTTGAGGGCCATTTCATTTTTTTGTTAGTCAATGAAACTAAAGCTTTCATCTCCAGCTTCGATTTTAATAAATTAAAATCTTGCTAAAAAATGAGGTTTAACAGGGCTAAAATTATAAATAATGCTCCAAGAACTACCGTGACCCAAAAAATCTTTTTTTGGATACCTCGTCTGGTAGCATAAAATCCGCCTTCGCCTCCAAAAGCCGATCCTAAAGCTGTTCCTCTTTGCTGTAAGAGGATAAAAACAATTAAAAGAACAGCAACTACAATTTGGAAAATTGGTAAAAAGTTTTTCATAGTTTTACAAGGCCCAAGAGAAGGCTTACTCCCAAGATAATAACCGTTGTCCAGAAAAGAGGAATAATCCCAGAAATAACTAATTCGGGAAATACAATATCCACGGCCCAGATAATGCCCATATTGATTACCAAACTGAAAAGGCCAAAAGTTAATATTCTCAAGGGCAAAGTAATCATTTTTAAAATCGGTTTAATAAAAAAATTAATTAACCCTAAAGCAAATCCTATCAGAAGTAAAATTTGCCAGGAGGCAGTAAATTCTATTCCAAAAAGACTGGATTGACCCGGAAGGATTTCTAAGCTTACTCCGGGAACAAATTTAGTGGCTAAAAAAATTCCTAAAATTCCAGCAATAATTTGTAAGATTAAACTATTCATCTACCGAGCTTCCGCAGGAAGCGAAGGTGAAGATGAGAACGAAGTCCTCATCGTCTCCCTACGAATTACGAATTAATGCTAATATACGAATGTTTTTTAATAGTATCAATTTTATGGACGGAGGTCAATTTCCCTGAGCTTTTTGTGATAACTGAGTGCAAAGCGGTGAGCTTCATCGCGAAGTTGTAAAATTAAATTAAAAATTTCCCTGGGTAAACCCCGCCCCCATTTTCATGGAAGGATTTAAACCCATCGGTGTTTTTCTTAAAAATGGGGGCGGGGTAAATCTCATACTTAATCAATATCGCATTCTTGAAAGATTTTCAAATTTAGAGTATAATTAACAACTTCCATGAAGGACTATTTTATTAAAATCAGGGGAGCGAAGGTCCATAATCTGAAAAACATTGATTTGGATATTCCTAAAAATAAATTAGTGGTAATAACCGGGATTTCGGGCTCCGGCAAATCTTCTCTGGCTTTTGATACTTTGTATGCTGAAGGTCAAAGAAGATATGTAGAAAGTTTATCTGCCTATGCCAGGCAGTTTTTGGGAGTGATGGATAAACCCGAGGTTGATAAAATTGAAGGAATTTCACCAGCTATTTCCATTGACCAAAGAAAAGCCGCTCATAACCCTCGCTCAACTGTAGGCACCATTACCGAAATTTACGATTATTTAAGGTTATTATTTGCCAGAATTGGTAAACCTCATTGTCCCAAATGCGGCAAAGAAGTAACTCGGCAAACCATTGACCAAATTACAGAGCAGGTAATGAAACTCCCTAAAAATAAAGAGATAACTATTTTAGGTCCGGTGATTAGGGGAAGAAAAGGGGAGCATCAGGGAATTTTGGAGGAAATTCAAAGGGGAGGATTTGTCAGGGTGAGAATTGACGGGATAATTTATCGGGTCGATGATGCCCTCGAAAAACAGCTTGAGAGAAAGAAAAAACATAATATTGAAGCGGTAGTAGATAGACTAATTTTAAATAAGGATTTTGACAGGTCGAGATTGGTTGACTCATTAGAAACAGGATTGAAACTGGGAAAAGGAATTGTGATGGTATTCGCTGAGGCTTTCGCCTCATCTCACGCCTCGGCTAAAGCCTTGGCGAATAATTTAGTTTTCAGCGAGCATTTTGCTTGTGAAGAATGTGGAATCTCTTTACCGGAATTAGAGCCTCGGCTTTTTTCTTTCAATTCTCCTTATGGTGCCTGCCCCGCCTGCCAAGGTTTGGGAGAGAAATTAGAAGTTGACCCCAAATTAGTTATTCCCAATCCTAATCTATCAATTGCCGAAGGAGCAATTTTCCCCTGGGCTCACGCTTCCCATAAAGTTGGCAGGCAAGGTTATTTTTGGCGGCAATTGTCCGATTTAGCTAAAGAACACAATTTCTCCTTGGACCAGCCAGTAAAAAATTTATCAAAAAAAATTTTAGATATTATTTTATATGGCGATAAGTCTTTTCAGGGAGTAATTCCCGGCCTGGAACGAAGGTATCACGAAACTGATTCAGAATATACGAGAAGCGAAATTGCCGAATATATGGTTGAGAAGGAATGCGAGGTTTGTCAAGGAAAAAGATTGAGACCAGAAGCTCTGGCAGTAATAGCGGGAGGACGGTCAATCGCTCAAGTAGTAGAGCTGCCAATCAGTCAAGCCCAGGAATTTTTTAGAAACCTAAAACTTAAAAATAGTGAATTCAAAATCGCCAATCCTATTATTAAAGAAATTATTAATCGTTTACAATTTCTGATTGATGTCGGTTTAAATTATCTAACTTTGGACAGGAAAGCAGCCACTTTGGCTGGGGGCGAGGAACAAAGAATAAGATTGGCTACTCAAATTAGTTCGAAATTAACCGGGGTTTTGTATATCTTAGATGAACCCTCAGTTGGCCTTCATTCGAGAGACCAGGGTAGATTGATTGAAACTTTAAAAAAACTAAGAGACCTTGGCAATACTATTGTGGTGGTGGAACACGACCCTCAAACTATCAGAGCGGCTGACTGGGTTTGCGATATTGGCCCGGGAGCCGGGAAATATGGCGGCAGAGTCATTTTCCAAGGTACACCAAAAGAGTTACTGAAAGCCAAAACACTAACTGGCGAATATTTATCAGGCCGGAAAAAAGTCGAAATTTCTACGGGAAGCCATCCCGAGCGAGAGAAGAAGCTTTTGATAATTAAAGGAGCGAGAGAACATAATTTAAAAAACATCGATGTAAAAATTCCATTGGGGAAATTCGTTTGCATTACCGGGGTTTCCGGCTCAGGTAAGAGTTCTTTAATGAATGATATTTTAGCTCGGGCTTTAATGAGAAAATTTTACAAAGCCAAAGAAGAACCCGGCAAGTTTAAAGAACTGATAGGAAGTGAAAATTTAAATAAGGTAGCCCTGGTCGATCAGTCACCAATCGGTCGCACTCCAAGGTCAAATCCAGCAACCTATACCGGAGCTTTTTCCTACATCAGAGACCTTCTTTCCAGAACTAAAGAAGCCAGAATCCGGGGGTACCAGCCCGGCCGCTTTTCTTTTAATGTTAAAGGAGGGAGATGTGAGGTCTGCGAAGGTCAGGGCCAGAAAAAAATCGAAATGTATTTTTTACCTGATGTTTATATTCAATGTTCAGAGTGTAAAGGGAAAAGATTTAATCAGGAAACCTTGGCGGTCGAGTACCGAGGGAAAAATATTGCTGAAGTTTTAGAAATGACAGTTGAAGAAACTTTAAATTTCTTTAAAAACATTCCCGGTCTTTTTCAAAAATTAAAAACCTTAAATGAAGTTGGATTAGGTTATATTCAGCTTGGCCAGCCAGCCCCATCTCTGTCTGGGGGAGAAGCCCAAAG
>CAZJYW010000031.1:0-4666 GCA_964550395.1 uncultured Candidatus Saccharibacteria bacterium | reverse complement strand
ATGATACAATATATTTAATGTTCTGGACACCCCTTGAAATAATTCCTAAAAAATCTTTAGGAATAGATATTGGAACATCTTCTATTAAAATAGTGGAGTTATCCCGCCGGGGAGAGAGAAGAAAATTAGAGAACTACGGTGAAATAGCCGCCTCCGCCCTTTATCAAAGACCATTTCGGACTTTTGAGGAAAGCACTCTTTTGCTTGCCAGTCAGGATGTTTCCCGAGCGATAAAAGCCGTAATGGAGGAAGCCAAAATCAAAACCCGCCGAACTGTCTTTTCTATTCCTGATTTTTCCAGTTTCTTTACCAGTTTTGAATTACCTCCAATGACTGAAGCAGAATTACCCCAGGCAGTAAGATATGAAGCCCGTCAGCATGTTCCCTTGCCTTTGGGCGAGGTAACCTTAGATTGGCAAGCGATCGAAGGCAGGATTCCCCACCAGCATGTTGGTGGGGGAAAAACAAAATTAAAAATTCTTTTGGTGGCTGTTCCTAACGAAGTGATTAATCAATACCGAAAAATTGCTGAGATTTCCAGGCTTGAGCTGCTAGCCCTGGAAGCCGAGGTGTTTGGGCTCCTGCGCTCTTTAATCGGAGAGGAAAAAAAAGCCGTTTTGCTGGTGGATATCGGAGCTCAAAGCACTACCTCGAGCATTGTTGAGAAAAGCTGCCTAAAGATGTCCTATAGTTTTGACATGTCGGGAAATGAATTGACTGAAGTGATATCTAAGGGGTTAGGGGTTGATTATAAAACAGCGGAAAATCTTAAAGAAAAGTACGGGATTTTATCTGCTCCTTCTTCAGACGCCCCCGCCTCTGAAGTGAAACAGATATTACTTCCTTTAGTTGATGTTATTTTGAAAGAAATTGAGAAAATTTTTCAGAATTTTTATCAAACTGAAGGGAAAGAAATTCAAAAAATTGTATTAGCTGGAGCTTCGGCTTTCCTCCCCGGTTTGAAAGAATATTTTCAGAACTATTTTAAAAAGGAAATAGAGATTGCCAACCCATTTTCTAATCTTTTTTGCCCTCCAATTTTAGAGCAAACTTTGAAAGAAATGGGAAGTTCTTATGCCATAGCCGTGGGTATGGCTCTCCGCGGCCTGGAATAGTTTATGGTTGAGATTATCCCCAGAAAGGCGGCAGAACTGCCTCTCTGGATAAAAATTCTATTTTATATTTTAATTGCCTTGCTCTTGGCAGCTGTTTTGAGCTACTTTATTTTGGGCCACTTTCAAAAAAAATCTTTGACTGCCCTTCAAAATTTAGAAGAAGAAATTCTTAAAGAACAAACTCCTCAAAAAATTGCTTTGGAAAAAGAAATTTTAAGTAAGCAGAAAAAAATTAATGATTTTGCCTTAATGCTTGACCACCATCTCCTCTCTTCAAAATTTTTCCGTTTTCTTGAACAAACTTCCCATCCCCGAATTTGGTTTTCCAAAATTAATTTAAGTCCGGCGGAACAGCTAGCCATAGTTTCCGGCAGGGCGGAAACTTTTCCAGCTTTGGGTCAACAACTCCAAATTTTTAAAAAGGAAGCTTTTGTTAAAAGTGCCACCCTGTCTAAAATTTCCTTGGGGGAAAAGGGAGAAATTGAATTTACTTTAACCCTTTCCTTTGACCCTAATTTCTTTAAATAATCTATGCCTCGCCCCCTTGCTATTATTATTGGTCTTATTTTGCTGGTAGCTTTAGGAATAGCGGCGGTTTTTCCTAAATATCAAAACCTGAATTTACTTCAATTAAAGGTTAAAGAAAAAGAAGCCGAATTTCAATCGGAAAAAGAACATTTTTCGAATCTTGATGATGTCTCAGAAAAACTAAAAAAATATGAAGAAAGTCTTTCCAACATCAACTCTGCTCTGGCTACCGAGCCTGGATTGCCTGCCTTATTTAATTTTCTTCAAATTGCCGCTTCTCAAAATGGTTTAGTTTTAAAGAAAATAGCTCCCACTTTGCCCAGTCCCCTAAAGGAAGAATTGGTCAAGGAGGGTTGGAGTCTGGGAATTCGAGAGACAGGAATCAATCTAACAGCTGCTGGTTCTTATTCCTCCTTTAAAAATTTCCTTTCGACTTTAGAAAAAACAGCCAGGATGATTGAGACAGAAAGCATTTCGTTTTCCACCTCGGAAAAGGCGGGCCCAATCGACTTCAATCTAAGAATCAAAGTTTATAGTTATTAATATGGCAATTACTTTTTTAGAGGAAAGAAAAATTCAAAAACGTTTCATTCTGATTTTAGGAATAATCCTTTTAATTATTGTCCTGGTTATCTGGCAAGGTTTTTTTGTCAAAGAGAAACCAATTCGGGAGGCGGGAGAAGTTTTGAAGCCAGCTAAAAAAATCGAAATAAATTTTGAAATTCTAGAAAGCCCCGTTCTCAAAGGACTGCAGCCCTTTGAGGAGATTAAAACTTATGAAGAAGAGATTTCAGAAGGGGCGGTAACAGAAAAAATCGGTCGAGAAAACCCCTTTCTGCTATACTAAGGGCGATGAGAATTTTATTCTCATCTTCACTCAGCCCTAAAGGGCTTCGTATATGACATTAATTAACCAACTTGTAGAAAAAGGAATATTAGACAAAGGAAAAGCGACTACTTTAGAATTTGAAATTAGAGAAACCGGTAAGCGAGAAGAAGAGGTAATTTTAGAAAGAAGGCTTTGTGATGAAAATTTTTTATTTGGTTTAAAAAGTAAAAATTTAAAAATACCATTAAAAGAAATAGTTGCCAGTGAAGTTCCTTTAGAAACTTTAGGGATGATTCCAGAAGAAACTGCCAAGCATTATCAAATGATTCCCCTGACAAGAAAAGACAAAGCTCTAGAAGTAGGAATGGTTTATCCTGAAGATTTGAAATCTCAAGAAGCTTTGAAGTTTTTGGCCCGTCAAGGTCCCTTTACTTATCAAGTTTTCCTAATTACCCCCACTACCTTTAGCAATCTTTTAAAACAGTATCGGACTTTAAGGAGGGAAGTGGGAAAGGCTTTAGAGGAATTAGAAACCGAGTTCAAGGAAGAGGAAGTCGAAGTTAGGCCAAGAACAGCCGCTGAATTTGAAAGGCTGGCTGAGGAAGCTCCGATTACTAAAATTGTTGCCGTCATTTTGAGACATGCCGTGGAAGGAAAAGCTTCCGATGTCCACATTGAGCCCACTCGAGAAAAATTGAGAATCAGGTTCAGATTATTAGGAATTTTACATTCTTCAATTTTTTTACCTTTAAGAACCCATCCGGCGGTGGTGGCTAGAATTAAAATCCTTTCTAATTTAAAAATTGACGAGACCAGGATTCCTCAGGATGGCCGATTCTCGACTAAAATCAACGGGGAAAGCATTGATTTTCGAGTTTCTACTTTTCCCACTACTCTGGGAGAAAAAGTGGCTATCAGGGTTCTTGACCCAACCACCGGTTTAAAGACTTTTAGAGAACTAGGACTGGAAAAAAGAAACCTGGAAGCAGTTAAGCAGGCAGTTAAAAGACCTTATGGTTTAATTTTGGCTTCCGGCCCTACTGGTTGCGGAAAAACTACCACTTTGTACGCCATTCTGCAAGCTTTGAACAAGGAAGGGGTAAATATTGTTACTTTAGAAGACCCGGTAGAATATTTCATTGAAGGGGTTAATCAATCTCAGGTTAGGCCAGAAATTGGCTATGATTTTGCCGTTGGCCTTCGCCACATAGTTAGACAGGACCCAGACATCATTATGGTTGGAGAGGTTCGAGACCCAGAAACTGCCAGCTTAGCTACCCATGCTGCTTTAACTGGTCACATTGTTTTATCTACCTTACATACCTCCAATGCCATAGGGGCAATTCCCCGACTATTGGATTTAGGAATTCAGCCTTATTTAATCCCTCCCACCTTAAGTGTTGCTATTGCCCAAAGATTGGTTAGAAGATTATGTGACAACTGCAAAAAAAAGATAAAGCCAAAAAAAGAAATTAAAGATTTAATCTTAAAAGAAATTGAGAATTTTTCTCCCCAGGCTAAAAAGGATTTCGAAATCCCCAAGCCTCTTTATATCTGGCAGGCGGTAGGTTGTAAAGAGTGTAACAACCAAGGCTTTACCGGTCGGATTGGTCTATTTGAAATTTTGTCGATGACCGACCAACTTTCTGATATAATTTTAAAAGAACCTTCAGAGAGAGAAATTATTAAAGAAGCCGAAAGGCAGGGAATGATTACTATGAAACAAGATGGTATCCTGAAGGTGCTCAACGGAGTGACTACGATGGAGGAAGTATTGAGAGTAGCCGAGGAAAAATAACATGAAAAGTATTTTATTAGCAAGGATCTTTCACTTCGTTCAAGATTCTTTTAATCAAAATTTATTATGAAGAAAATTTTGATAGTTGAGGATGACCCATTTTTAATTGATATTTATACCACTAAATTCAAAGAAGCCGGTTTTAACGTTGAAGTAGCCAGCGACGGGGAAGAAGGTTTAAAAAAAATATCAAATGAAGAGAAATTTGACCTTTTAGTTTTAGATATTGTTTTGCCCAAGGTTGACGGTTGGGAGATTCTTAAAGAAATTAAATCCAATGAGAAATTGAAAAAAATAAAAATAGTTGTTCTCTCCAATCTTGGACAGAAAGGAGAAGTAGAAAAAGGATTAAAACTGGGAGCAACAAAATATTTAATTAAAGCTCATTATACTCCG
>CAZJYW010000030.1:1767-5008 GCA_964550395.1 uncultured Candidatus Saccharibacteria bacterium | reverse complement strand
TTATGAAATTCACTCACCTCCACGTTCACTCCCACTATTCCCTTTTAGACGGACTGCCCAAGATAGATGAACTTTTGGATTACGTTAAAAAGTTGGGAATGGATTCGGTCGCCTTAACTGACCACGGAAACATTTATGGAGCAGTTGAATTCTATAAAAAGGCGAAGGAAAGAGGAATTAAACCCATTATCGGCTCGGAAATCTATCTAGCCATTGAGAAAATGAATCAAGAAAGGCCGAATATTGATGATAAGAGATATCACTTAGTTTTACTGGTAAAAAATGAAGAGGGTTATAAAAATTTAGTTAAACTTTTGACACGCGCCCATCTTGAAGGCTTTTATTATAAACCCCGGGTTGATGAGAAATTATTGGCTAAACATTCCAAGGGCCTCATTGCTTTATCTGCCTGCTTAGCTGGCAAAATCCCAAAACTTATTTTGGCTAAAAAAATGGATGAGGCCGAAAGACAAGCTTTAAAATATCAAGAAATTTTTGGCAAAGATAATTTTTATTTGGATATTCAATATCATCCCAATTCCAAAGAGCAAAAATTTGTTAATAAGGAACTGATTTCTATTTCAAAAAAATTTGGTATTCCCTTAGTAGCTACTAATGACGTTCATTATTTGAAACCAGAAGATGCCGAAGTTCAAGATATTCTGATGTTAATTAATACTGGAGCTGACCCAAATGATCCTGAAAGATTAACCATAAAAAAAGATGACTTTTCAATGAAGAGTCCGGAACAGATGCTCAAAGACTTTAAAGACCTGCCTCAAGCCATTGAAAACACCCAAAAAATTGCCGACGCCTGTAATTTTCAATTTGATTTAGGAAAAATTAAACTTCCCCAATTTAAAGTACCTTCAAAAAAATCTCCAGATGAATATTTAGAAGAACTCTGTTATCAGGGAATAAAGAGAAGATATGAGATAAATCAAAAAAAGGAAATTTTTGATAGATTAAATTATGAGCTCTCAGTGATTAAACAGACTGGTTTTGCTTCCTATTTTTTAATTGTCCAGGACTTTGTCAACTGGGCAAAAGAAAATCGAATTATAGTTGGTCCTGGCCGGGGCTCAGTGGCCGGCTCCCTGGTAGCTTATCTTTTAAATATTACTAATGTTGACCCCTTAAAATATGATCTTTTGTTTGAAAGGTTCCTGACCTCAGAACGTATTTCCCTTCCTGACATCGACCTTGATTTTAATGACCGGAGGAGAGACGAAGTTATCGAATATGTAGCTCAAAAATATGGCAAAGATAAAGTAGCCCAAATTATTACTTTTGGCACAATGGCCGCCCGGGCCGTGGTCAGGGACGTGGGAAGAGCCTTAAGTTACAGCTACAGTTATTGTGACCAGATTGCCAAAATGATTCCCTTCGGTCAGACTTTAGACCAAACTTTAGCTAATGTTGATGAATTCCGACAACTTTATCTGAATGACGAACAGGCTCACAAATTGATTGATTTTGCTAAAAAATTAGAAGGAGTGGCCAGACATGCTTCGACCCATGCTTGCGGGGTGGTAATTTCTTCTGACCCCTTAGATGAAATTGTTCCTTTGCAGCATCCCACCCAAGATGACCAGGTTATTGTTACTCAATACGAAATGCATTCAATCGAAGATTTAGGTCTTTTAAAAATGGATTTTTTGGGATTAAAAAATTTAACCATTATCGAAGATACCATATCTCGGATTTACAAAGTTCAAGATAAAAAAATTAATATCGAGAATATTCCTTTAGACGACAAAGCTACCTATCGACTTTTACGGAAAGGAGAGACAATAGGCGTCTTTCAACTTGAGAGCCAAGGGATGCAAAGATACCTCAAACAATTAAAACCAACTGCCCTTGAAGATATTATTGCCATGGTTGCCTTATATCGACCAGGCCCTATCCAGTTCATTCCAGACTACATCGCCGGAAAATACAAAAAAAAGAAAGTTGAATATCTCCATTCAAAACTAAAACCGATTTTAGAAAAAACTTATGGACAATGCATTTATCAGGAACAGGTTATGAAAATTGCCCAGGAGTTAGCCGGATTTACTTTATCTGAAGCCGATGTTTTAAGGAAAGCAATCGGAAAGAAAATAAAAACATTATTAATGTCTCTAAAAGAAAAATTCATTGAAGGAGCGAAAAATAATGGGATAAGAGAAGATATTGCTCAACAAATTTGGCACTGGATAGAACCCTTTGCCAGGTATAGTTTTAACAAAAGTCATGCTACTTGTTATGCAACTATTGCCTATCAAACTGCCTATTTAAAGGCTCATTTTCCAGTAGAATTTATGGCCTCTCTTTTAACTTCAGAAAAAGCTGATGTGGAAAGAATTGGTTTTTTAATCGGAGAATGTAAAAAAATGGGGATTGAAGTTTTACCCCCGGACATAAATGAGAGTTTAAAAAACTTTACGGTAGTACCCCGGGAAAATAAAATTCGTTTTGGACTTTTAGCTATAAAAAATGTTGGACATAATGTGGTTGAGGCAATTGTCCAAGAAAGGAAGACCTCAGGCCCCTATCTTTCAATTGATGATTTTGTAACCAGAGTTAACTCCAAGGATTTAAACAAAAAATCAATGGAGAGTTTAATTAAAGCCGGAGCTTTTGATAAATTAGCCGAAAGAAATCAACTTTTATTTAATTTGGAAAGTTTATTAGAATGGTCAAGAGAAACCCAAAGGACAAAAGCCAATGGTCAAAGAGGGCTTTTTGATGCCCTCTCTTCCGACCAGATTTATCGGAAACCTGATATAAAGCTGGCCTCTACTAATCCAGCTTCTAAAACGGAAAAATTAAGTTGGGAAAAAGAATTATTAGGGCTTTATGTAAGTAGCCATCCTTTACACGATTTTCAAAAAGTTTTAGAAAAAAAATCTTTAGCTATTTCGAAATTAAGTTCTGCTCTAATTAATCATCAGGTTAAAATCGGAGGGATTATTTCAAAAATTAAAAAGATTATCACCAGAACTGGCAGACCAATGCTTTTTCTAAATTTGGAAGACCTCACTGATAAAATTGAGGTGGTGGTTTTCCCGGGAATAATTGAAAGGAACCCAACGGCCTTCCAGGAAAATAAAATCGTTTTGGTCTCAGGTCGGGTTGACAACCGAGATGGTGTTCCTAAATTAATTTGCGAAGAAGTCGAAGAAATTATAGAAAAAACATGAAAATTGAAACTATTCGTCATTCTTTAGCCCATATATTAGCGGCGGCTGTTCAGGAA
>CAZJYW010000030.1:0-1667 GCA_964550395.1 uncultured Candidatus Saccharibacteria bacterium | reverse complement strand
TTTACCTCGGGCTTTAACTCCGACTGAGCTGCCGAAGATAGAAAAGAAAATGAGAGAATTAATCAAGCAGAGTGTTAAATTTGAGAAAAAAATAGTTTCCAAAAACGAAGCCAAAAAATTATTTAAAGACCAACCTTATAAATTAGAGTTGATAGATGAACTGCCGGAGGCAAAGGTTTTTGTTTATGTATGCGGGAAATTCACCGACCTTTGTTGCGGTCCCCATATTAAAAACTCAAAAGAAATTCCCTTAGATTCCTTTAAATTAACCAAAATCGCTGGTGCCTACTGGCGAGGAAATGAAAAAAATCCGATGTTAACCCGAATTTATGGGGTAGCTTTTAAAACAAAAAAAGAATTGGACAATCATTTAAAAGTAGAAGCTGAGGCGGAAAAAAGAGACCATCGCGTTTTAGGACAAAAATTAGAGCTATTTGGGTTTGATGAGGAGGTGGGAGCCGGGCTTCCCTTATGGCATCCGAAAGGAACAATTTTGAGAAAAATTATAGAAGATTATTTATATAAGGAATTAACTTCTCAAGGGTATCAATGGATAGTCAGTCCCCATATTGGAAAATTAGACCTTTGGAAAACTTCGGGACATTGGGAACTTTACA
This sequence comes from uncultured Candidatus Saccharibacteria bacterium, assembly GCA_964550395.1. Taxonomy (GTDB): domain Bacteria; phylum Patescibacteriota; class Minisyncoccia; order Minisyncoccales; family CAZJYW01; genus CAZJYW01. The sequence continues at coordinate 1,050 of CAZJYW010000030.1, read as the reverse complement.
GAGAAAATATGTACTCCCCTATCAAAATTGATGAGGAGGAATATATGTTAAAGCCGATGAACTGTCCTTTCCATGTAAAAATTTATAAAACTAAAATTCGGAGCTACAAAGAGTTACCAATTAAATATGCTGAATTAGGAACAGTTTATCGCTATGAAAAATCTGGAGTTTTACATGGTTTAGTCAGAGTAAGAGGATTTACTCAAGATGATGCTCATATTTGGTGCCCACCAGAACAATTAAGTGCTGAGTTAACAAAACTTTTAAAACACGGTTTTAAAATTCTTAAAACTTTTGGCTTTAAAGATTGCGATATTTATCTTTCTACTCGACCAGAAAAATATGCTGGAACATTGAAAGACTGGGAGAAAGCGACAAATGTGTTAAAATATGTTTTAAAAAAACTAAAATTAAAATATCAACTTGATCCTGGCAGTGGTGTTTTCTATGGACCGAAAATTGATATTAAAATCAAAGATTCTCTGGGCAGGCCCTGGCAGTGTACCACTATTCAAGTTGATTTCAACTTACCTGAAAAATTTAATATGAATTATATTACCAAAAAGGGGCAGAAACAGCGGCCAATTATGATTCACCGAGCTTTGATTGGTTCAATTGAAAGATTCATTGGAGTCTTGCTAGAACATTATTCTGGCTCCCTTCCTTTATGGCTAATGCCAGTTCAAGTTTTGGTAATACCGGTCGGCTCTCGTCATGAAAAATATGGAAAAACTATTAAAGAACAGCTTTCTAATGAAGGCATCAGAGTTGGATTAAAAGATGAAAATGAGACCGTTTCAAAGAAAATTCGGGAAGGGGAAATTCAAAAAATTCCTTATCTTCTAGTGGTTGGCGATAAAGAAATGAAAACAAAATCAGTCAGGGTCCGTTCAAAAAATAAAGATTTGGGGATTATGAAATTGACAAATTTTATTGAAAAAATAAAAATAGAAATAGAAAATAAAAAACCGAAATAACAGAGCTCAAGCAAAAATATGAAAAACAGCCTTGAAAATGGCTGTTTTTCGTTGTAAAATATTAAATTATGAA
>CAZJYW010000029.1:1492-5254 GCA_964550395.1 uncultured Candidatus Saccharibacteria bacterium | reverse complement strand
ATTAGAATTTTCTCCCGACTCAAAAGAAATTTATCTAAATGTTGGAGTGAAAGAGCAAGAGAAAAATTTTGTTTTAGGATTAGATAAAGTTCCGCCGGTTTTAACTGAAAGAAAAATTACCCCCCAAACTGAAGACATTGTTACCTCTCAAGTCTTCAATGGAGAGAACTATTATTTAGATAGCTCGGGCCACCTTTTTAAGAACGAAGAGAGACTAACTGAAAAACCTTTCCCGGTCAAACCGGAGACTAAATATGCTTTAGAAATATTCCAAAATTTTTTATTTTTACATGAGGGTCAGGTTTTGTATCAATTTAATCCTGACTTAAAATCCTTTGAGAAATTTTTTGAACCAATAAAAGATTTAAAAATCTCTCCCGATTATAAAAAAATAGTTTATTTTTCAGATTACGAAATCTGGATTTTGTTTCTAGAAAAAATAAACGACCAGCCCAAAAGAGAATCTCGAGACAAACTTTTTCTAATCCGCCTCTCTGAACAAATTAAAGATTGCTTTTGGTTAAACTCTGACTATTTAATTTTTAATGCCGCCAATAAAACAAAAATCGCCGAAATCGACGACCGAGATAGAATAAACGTTGTAGATGTGGCAGAGTTTGAAAACCCGAAGATATTTTGGAATCAATTCGATAAAAAACTCTATGTTTTAAGTGACAGCAATTTGTATCAATCTGAAAGGTTATTACCTTGAGATTCGACTTTTTTCTTGAATTCTTCCCATCTAATATTACTTGAACCAGCCGTTGCGCAAATTTCTTTAAACCGGCAATATCGACACTGCCAGTTTCCCGGGTAATCGGGTAATCTCTGGGGAATAATATTTGAGTCAACTTTTCCCTTAAGGGTCTCAAAATCTTTTAAAAGAGACTGAACAAGTTTTTCATCATAGTTAAGTAAAAATTCCTTAATATCCTGCTGGTCTTTATCTATGTAAAGGAGTATTCCTTTTTTTATGTTGAAATAGTGAAGATAAAGCTGAAGCTGGTAAGCATTTTCTTCTTTCGGTTGGGTTAAATTTTTAAAAATTGAGCTATTTATACTTTTGATGTCTAAAACATAATTCTCATTATTCATGCAAAGTATGGCGTCGGCTCGGCCGGAAATTATTTCTTGAGCAGGAATGGTTACTTCAGTTGTCATTCCAATTTTAAGACGGTATAAAATATTAAAAATATTCCTATGAAGATATTCTCCACGCTCGTAGATTCTTAAAATCCTGGGCTCCATTTTTTTTCCCGGGGCATTCTTGAATTTAAAAAATACTGAACGATGGCACTTGCCAACATCAGAAATATAAAAACGAGTTTGTTCTTTATCTTTCTGCTGGTCCAAATAAAATTGGTCAATAAGTTCTTTTAGCATCGAGATAAATCGAAGATTTATCGAAGATCGAAATGAGTCAAAGACTAATTGAGCATCGAAATGAATCAAAGACTCATTTAGCATATTACCTTTTGCTCCACTGGGGGGCTCTTCTGGCTCTTTTTAATCCGAATTTCTTTCTTTCCCGCATTCGAGGGTCTCGAGTAAGATATCCTGCTTTCTTTAATCTCTTTCTGAAGTCGGGGTTAAATAGAACTAAAGCTCGAGCTATCCCATGAGATAGGGCTTGGGCCTGAGAAGACAAACCACCTCCTTTTACAATAGCTGAAATTTTAAACTTATCAAGGTATTTTATTGTTGCCAGAGGAGCAGTAACTGTTTGCTGAAGTTCAGAAATTGGAAAATAGACCTCCAATGGTTTTTTATTAACCAAAAATGTTTTCTCGCCCTGGGTAAAGAGTCTAACCCGAGCTACCGATGTCTTTCGCCGACCTACTGCTTCAAAATATTTTGCCGGTTTTACCGCTGGTTTTTTAACTTCCTTTTTAACCTTCTTTTTCGAGGGACCCGCCTTCGGCGGGAGGGTGGCGGAAGGGTTATAGTCTTTTTTGATTGTCTTTTTAGGAGTTTTTTTTATCATATTTATCGGAGCACATAAATCGTTATGTGCTCGATTTACTCAAAATTTAATCTTTTTATCTGTTCGGCCCTTAGTTTATTTTTTGGCAACATTCCAAAAACTGCTTTTTTAAGAACTTCAGAGGGATTGGTTTTAAAAATTTTTTTTAAAGGAATTTCTTTAAAGCTTCCGAGATAACCTGAATGGCGAAAATATTTTTTTTGTTCCATCTTTTTACCGGTAATCTTTAATTTCGAGACGTTTTTGACAATCACAAAATCTCCCATGTCCAGATAAGGTACAAAATCAGGCTTATGCTTACCCCGCAACAGAACTGCAATTTCAGTTGCTAATCGGCCAAGCACTTTACCTGTTGCATCTATTGCGTGCGTTTTCCTTTCCATTAGAAATTTATCCCACTAACTCAATGATGGCCATCTTTGCCCCATTACTTTTCCTTGGCCCCAATTTAATTATCCTGGTATACCCTCCTTTTCTTTCTTTGTATCTTGGGGCAATTTCCTCCATTGATTTTTTAACTATTTTTTTAGGAAAAAACTTAGCTAATAATTTTATTGAAGCCAAATCACCTTTTTTAGCTTGGGTAATAAATTTTTCAACTAAACTAGATACTTCCTTGGCTTTAGCCTCAGTGGTTTTAATTTTTTCATTTAAAAGAAGAGCACTGGCTAGAGCTTTTAATAATGCTTTTCTCTGATCTCGTTTCCTGCTCAATTTTCGACCGCGTTTACGTTTTCTCATGTCCTACTTAGTTTTTTTTCCGAGGGACCCGCTTGCGGGAGGGCGGAGGGGGAGTTGTAGTTTTTTTCGCTTTCTCATATCGAGTTTTCGCTTGCGAAAGCGAAGATGAAGAAGAGGATGAAGTCCTCTTCGACTGCTTTACCTTTTTAACTTTTTTCGGAGCTCGCCTTGGTTTAGTGACTGCGTGAATGCTTGGAACTTTTTCAACTTTTTTAAAGGGCTCTCCGAATAGTGAGAAATGTTTAACTAAAATTTCTAAAGCTTCAGAAAATGCTGCTTCGGGAGTAATGGTGCCGTCAGTTTCAATTTCTAAAAACAATCGGTCGAAATCAGTTCTCTCCCCTACTCTCATATTTTCAATTTTGTAACTCACTCTTTTAACCGGAGTAAAAATGGCATCAAGAGGTATTGCCCCTATCCCTAATTTTTCTTTCTGGGTGGCGGGTAGGTGACGTCCAGCTTCGCGGGGGGAGTAACCTATTCCTTTTTCAATTTGAATTTCCATATCTAATTCTGCGCTCTTGGCAGTTAAGGTGGCCAGGTGAGCATTTTTATTTACTAATTCGACCATACTGGGTAATTCAAAATTAGAACCTTTAACTTCTTTCTCTCCCTTGACTTTCAAATTAGCTTTCTGGGGTTCTTCGCTGTAAATTCTAAATCTCAATTGTTTTAGGTTTTGCATAATCAGAATTACATCTTCCAGAATTCCCGGGATAGTTGAAAACTCATGGGGAATGCCTTTGATTTTCATCTGGGTTACGGCTGCCCCTGGTAAAGATGAAAGGAGGACTCTCCTCAGAGAGTTTCCAATAGTTACTCCATATCCCGGATAAAGAGCTTCTATCTCAAAAGTGGCTTTATCGCCTTCTTTTTTGATAACTTTGGGTTGAGATGGTAATGGTATCATATTGTTTATTTATCTGTTTATCTTGTTATCTTGAATAATATTCAAATATTGAAGATATTTCAACTGGAGGGGCAGCTTCCTCAAGCGTTGGTAAACCTCTAACTTTCCCTTCTAATTTTTCAATAAT
>CAZJYW010000029.1:0-1392 GCA_964550395.1 uncultured Candidatus Saccharibacteria bacterium | reverse complement strand
GGAAGATTTTGAAAAACAGTTTTTTTAGAAGAGGTGGGTCTAATTTTAATTTTATCTCCTTTTTTAACTAAATAGCTAGGAATATTAATTACTTTGCCATTAACTAAGAAATGGCGATGGGAAATTAGCTGCCGGGCTTTCCAGCGAGAAGAAGCGAAACCTAATCTAAAAACTACATTATCTAAACGACTTTCTAATGTTTTAATTAACAGGGTACCGGTATCTTCCACTTTGCCTCGCTTTTTTAAGGCCTCTTTTACATATTTTTGGAATTGTCTTTCTTCTAAATTATACCAATTTTTTAATTTTTGTTTTTCTCTTAATTCCTTACCATATTCAGAAAGAGCTCTGACCCTTCTTTTCCCTTTTTGGCCGGGCGGGTAGGCTTTTCTCACCATCGGACATTTAGGAGAAAAGCACTTCTCACCCTTGAGAAATAATTTCACCCCTAACCTTCGACAAATTTTACACTTAGCATTTTGCATATTATACCCGTCTTACTTTAGGGGGCCTACAACCATTATGAGGAACTGGAGTAATATCAGTTATTGAAACAACTTCTAAACCTCGGGCAGCAAAAGACCTGATTGCTGATTCTCGACCAGAGCCAATTCCTTTTACAAAAATTGCTAATTTTTCAATCCCTAATTTTTTAATAACCTGACCCATTGCCTCAGCCACTTTGGAAGCAGCAAAAGGAGTGGCTTTTTTTGCCCCTTTAAAGCCGATGGAACCGGCACTAGTCCAATGAAGAACATTTCCTTTAGGGTCGGTTAAAGTGATGATAGTGTTGTTATAAGAAGAAGAAATATAAATCCTCCCCTCCCTAATTTTTCGAGGGGCCTCTTTAATCTCTTTTTTTACTTTTGCTTCTACTTTCTCTCTTTCTTTTAAGAGTTCTTCTTCAGTTTTGGTAGCAATTCTCTTTTTTCCCATAGTGGTATTATGTTGGGGTGGCTGATGGTTTTCTTCCAGACCCTACTGTTTTTCTAACGTTTCCTCGAATAGTTCTGGTATTGGTCCTGGTTCTCTGCCCCCTCGCTGGAAGGCCTTTTTGATGACGAATCCCTCGAAAAGAACCAATATCTTTTAATCTTTTTATCGCCATCATTACCTCTCTCCTTAAGTCTCCTTCAATTTTGTATTTTTTTTCAATAATTTCTTTGAGTTTACTAACCTCAGCTGGAGTTAGTTGGGAAGCTTTTGAAACGGGGTTAATCTTGGCTTCGGCTAAAATTTTCCTACTCAAAGAAAGACCTATTCCATAAATATAGGTCAGGGCTATTTCTATTTGTTTGTTTTCCGGGATACTAATCCCAGCAATACGTGGCATTTTTATAATTAACCTTGTCTTTGTTTGTGTTTAGGGTTTTTACAAATAACATAAACCCG
>CAZJYW010000028.1:0-5257 GCA_964550395.1 uncultured Candidatus Saccharibacteria bacterium | reverse complement strand
ACCTCATTGGGAATATCAGGAACAACCTCAACGCATCTTCCCCCATATCCTAAACTTCTTTCTCGATTTATTACTGCCTGATAAACCCGGCCGGTGGTAATGTAATTTTCGGTATAAAGACTCTCATCTAAAAATCTTTCATAATTTCCGACGTCCTGATCGCACTCTATACCGTCATCAGTTACAAAAACTTCCCCATGTTCAATGGGGTTCATGGTTCCGGCATCGACATTGATATAGGGGTCAATTTTAATTGCTGTGACTTTAAAGCCTTTACTTTTTAAAATTTTTCCGATTGAAGCCACGGCCACCCCTTTGCCAATGCCAGACATTACGCCACCGGCAACAAAAATATATTTTGGCATCGCGTTTTTATTTCTCTGCTTCTTTGATTATTATTACTTTTATTTCCGCTTCTAAATTGTGCTCAAACTTAATTTTTACTGGAAATTCTCCGAGCTCTTTAATCGGTTCCGGCAAATCAATTTTAATTTTTTTAACATCAAAGCCGCGCTCTTTTAATTTTTCAGAAACTTTTTGAGAAGTAATTGATTCAAAAAGTTGACCCTCTTCACCAACCTTAACCGAAATAATAACTTCCTGGTCATCAATAGCGGTAGCTATCTCTTGAACCTTCTTTAAATCTTCTTCCGCTCTTTTTGTTCCTATTTCTTTTTGAGTTTCCAGCCAAGCTAAGGCTTCTTTTCCAGCTTTTTTTGCCAGGCCTTTAGGAAGTAAAAAATTCCTGGCATAGCCATCTTTTACTTCCTTAATTTCGTATTTCTTTCCCAGATTCTCAATGTCTTCTAAAAGAATAACTCTCATATTATTATATTTTATTACAAATTTTTAATTATTTCAATTGCCTTATCCAGCTGAGGGTCACGACCCTCTTCGTAATCTTCGTCGGTCATTTCCGCCTTAATATCTGGTTTCAATCCGACATCAGTGATGAGGTCGCCTTTCGGAGTCAGCCATTTGGCTACGGTTATTTTTAAAGAAGAGCCTCCTTTTAATCTTTCTAATTCCTGGACTGAACCCTTGCCAAAAGATTGCTCTCCAATTAATTTTATCCCCCGGTTGTCTCGCAAAGCCCCGGCTAAAATTTCCGACCCCGAAGCGGAGCCCTGATTTATTAAAATCACTGTCGGATATTCTGCCAGACTGGTGTTACCTTGAGCCTTGTAAATCTTCTGCTCCTCCCCGGCGCCAAAATCCTCAATGACCACAATTTGTCCTCTTTCTAAAAACCAACCGGCAATACCCTGAGCTACCTCCAGATAACCACCGGGATTATTTCTTAAATCCAGAATTATTTTTTGGCAGGGGCTGGCTAAAATTTCAATAGCTGCTTTATTAAAATCAAAGCTGGCTTTTTCCGAAAATTGATAAAGTTTTAAATAGGCAATATTTTCATCTTTTAGTTCCCATTTTAAAGAAGGAATCTCAATTAACCCTCTGACAATTTTAATTTCTTTAGTAGTTTCCCATTCTTCCCGCCAAATGGTTAAGGTTACTTCCGTTCCTTTTGGTCCCCGAATTAAATTGACTGCTTCATCAACAGTAATATCAGCGGTTAAAGTATCATCCACTTTGATGATTTTATCTCCGGCTCGCAATCCGGCTTTTTGGGCCGGAGTTCCTTCCAAAGGAGCAATTACCTGGAGCTGGCCTTTTTTTATCCCAATTTCCATCCCTACTCCTTCAAAGGTTCCCTTCACGTCTTCAATAAATCTTTTAGTGTCTTCGGGGTTCAAAAAGGTGGTATAAGGGTCTTCCAAAGACTTGACCATTCCCGAAATTGCCCCATAAATCATTCCTTGAACATCAAACTTTTCTTTATCGGCAAACTTTTCTTGAAGTTTATCCCAGGCTTCCCAAAAAAGGGAAAAATCAATTTCCTCCGGGGGACAAATTTGACATTGAGTTTTTCCAAAATAAAAACCTCCACCAAAACTGGCCAGAATAACGATAACTAAAAAAGTTGAAATTAAAGTTTTCCTCATCATTAAGTATTTTAGCAAATTCTAACTCTTAATCCAATACAGTTTCTAATTTATCTATTATATCATAAACAAAACTGAGCCAGTAAGGGCTTAGCTCAGTGAAATTTTGTGAATTTATATAACTAAACTAATTTTTATATGTACTGATGATATAATCAAGTATTTCTCTTTTCTATTAATGCGAGATCAGTTTTATACATAAAAAAGTGGGTCCGGTGGGAGTCGAGCCCACAACCTCTTCCTTAAAAGGGAATTGCTCTACCAGTTGAGCTACGGACCCATTTATACATTATTTTATCATATTCTAAAATAAAATCAACTGAAAAAAACAGCTGATTTTAATTAACGTAGTGAAATTTATATTCCTTCTTCTTTCAATCTCTCTAACAACTCTTTTTGTTTCTTGGTTAATTTCTTTGGCGTTTTAACAACCAGTTCAACATACATATCACCTTTTCCATAACCGGAAAAATGAGGAATTCCCTTATCAGAAATTCTTAAAATTTTCCCTGATTCAGTGCCAGGGGGAACTTTTAACAAAACTTTCTTTTCTTCGAGAGTGGTTATTTCAACTTCGTCTCCTAAAGCAGCCTGAGAGAAAGAAATTGGAGTTTTTAGATATAAATCATCTCCCTTTCTTTTAAAAACCGGATGCGATTTGACAAAAATTCGGCAATACAAATCTCCCGGTTTACCTCCCCTTCTCCCTGCCTCACCTTTTCCCTCAGCCTTTATTACCTGGTTGGTGTCAACTCCGGCTGGAATAAAAATTTTAATATCTTCTTCTCTTCTTACTCTTCCTTCGCCTTTACAAACATTGCAGGGTTTCTCCGGTCGATATCCTTCTCCCCGGCATTCCGGACAGATAGTAGCTCTGGTAAATGAGCCAAAAAATGTCTTTTTTATTTGTTGGACCTCGCCGGTCCCCCGGCAAGAAAAGCATTCAGTAATTTTTGTTCCCGGTTCAGCCCCGCTTCCCTGACAGCGAGAACAGGAAGTCATTTTCGCTAAAGTTATTTCTTTTTCCTTTCCTTTCAGAGTATCTTCCAAAGGAATTTCTATCTCAATTTCAATATCTTTCCCTTTCTTCAAATCTTTTCTCCTCTGAGGCTGGCCAAATCCAAAAATTTCTTCCATCATCTCTCCTAAATCCCCGAACTCAAATTCAAAATCCTCGCCAAATTTTCCTCTGCCAAATCCGAAATCAAAACCCGGTTCAAAGCCCGGGCCCCCTCCGGGGAACCCTTCAAAAACCCGACCAAATTTATCATACTGAGTTCTTTTTTCTTTGTCAGAAAGAGTCTGATAAGCCTCGTTTATCTCTTTAAATTTTTTCTCATCTCCTCCTTTATCTGGATGGTGTTTATGAGCCAGTTTATGATAAGCTTTTCTGATTTCGTCCGGGGAGGCATTTCGAGAAATGCCCAAAATTTGATAGTAATCCTTCGCCATAATTTTTACTTTTCCTTATACTTTCCTTCTTCAGCTGAAGGTTTTTCTTCGGGTTTCTCTTTCGCAGTTTTATATAATTCGGCTCCGATTTTTTGAATAGCCAGAGAAAGTTCCGAGGTTTTATTTTTTATCTCTTCTATGCTATCGCTGTCTTTAACTTTTTTCAAAGCTTCAATTTTTTCTTCGATTTCTTTTTTTGAATCTGAAGAAATTTTAGAACCTGACTCTCTCAAAGTTTTTTCGGCAGTATAAATTAGATTATCAGCCAAGTTCTTCGCCTCAATCAACTCCTGTTTCTTTTTGTCTTCCTCGGCATGCAGTTCCGATTCTCTCTTCATTTTCTCTACCTCTTCATTGGAAATGCCAGTCGAACCTTCAATTCTAATCGATTGAGCCTTGCTGGTTGCTTTATCTTTAGCGGTAACATTCAGGATGCCATTGGCGTCGATGTCAAAGGTCACCTCAATCTGGGGAATTCCTCGGGGAGCCGGAGGGATACCGTCCAACATAAATCTTCCTAAAGTTTTGTTATCAGCGGCTATTGGTCTTTCTCCCTGTAAAACATGAATTTCTACTGTGGTTTGGTTATCAGCCGCCGTAGAGAAATTCTGAGTTTTACCAGTTGGGTAAGTTGTATTTTTGGGGATTAAAATAGTATTAACTTGACCTAAAGTTTCAATTCCCAGAGATAAAGGAGTGTTGTCCAAAAGTAAAACTTCTTTCATCTCGCCCTGTAAAATTCCAGCTTGAACTGCGGCTCCAATGGCTACCACTTCATCAGGGTTAATTTCTTTGCAAGGTTCTTTTCTAAAAAGTTTTTTTATTTCTTCTTGAATTTTGGGCATTCTGGTTTGACCACCAACCAAAACTACCTCATCAACGTCTTCGATGGTGATTTTTTTCTCTTTCACCTCTCTTGCTTCTTTAAGGGTCTGTTTAACTGATTCAACAGATTTATCGATATAATCTTTTACTAAATTTTCCAGTTGGGCCCGAGTCAATTTATATAAAAGATGTTTTGGGCCGGAGGCATCAGAAGTAATAAAGGGAAGATTAATTTCAGTTTCTAGAGTGGTAGATAATTCAATTTTTGCCCGTTCAGCTGTCTCTTTAATTCTTTGTAAAGCTAAGGGGTCTTTTGACAAATCAATTCCCTGGTCTTTTTTAAATTCAGCTACTATCCAATCCATAATTCTTTGGTCAAAATCATCTCCACCAAGATGGGTATCACCCCCAACTGCAATAACATCGATTGTATCTTCTCCAACGTCCAAAATAGAAACATCAAAAGTCCCGCCACCAAAATCATAGACTAAAATTTGCTGGTCCTTTTTCTTAGTTAAGCCATAGGCCAAAGCAGCAGCAGTTGGTTCATTAATAACTCTTCTCACCTTAAATCCAGCAATTTCCCCGGCGACTTTGGTAGCTTTTCTCTGGGAATCATCGAAATAAGCCGGGCAAGTAACGATGGCTTCTTCAATTTTCTCTCCTAATTTTTCTTCAGCGTCCATTTTTAATTTTTGTAAAATCATTGCCGAAATTTCTGGGGGTTTGTACCATTTATCTCCCATTTTCACTTCTACTCCACCATCAGAAGACTCTTTAATTTGATAGGGTAAAAGTTTTTTATCTCTTTGAACTTCAGGGGCAGAATAACGACGACCCATCAATCTTTTAATTGAAAAAATGGTATTCTGGGGATTGGTAATCTGTTGCCTTCTGGCCGTAACCCCGACCAATTTTTCAAGGTTTTTGGTCAATGCCACCACCGAGGGAGTGGTTCTCCCCCCTTCTTTATT
>CAZJYW010000027.1:0-5467 GCA_964550395.1 uncultured Candidatus Saccharibacteria bacterium | reverse complement strand
GTTTTGAGCATAGACCTCGTCTCCTTCCCGAATGCGAATATTAGAAAAATAGAAAACCCCTGCTCCAATCAGGCAAAAAAGAATGAGAAACAAAATAAATCTTGGATATTTTCTTGTCATCTGTTTTACCACTTTTCTATTTTACTGCCCTCCCTTAATTCTGGAAAGAGGAGAACCGTTCTCTGTTTTCCCCTCACCCTAATTTCTCTTGCCATTATCTTATTATGCTTTATACTGCTTTAATGATTTTCAGAAAATAATCAGAAGGAGTTAGCTGGCTAAGTGCTTCGCGAGGTCGCACATTGTTCCGGATATCTTCCCACTCCCTGATCTTTTTCTGCATTGCTGGCATTACTGGCAACATCTACCGAGGCCGGGCCTCGGTCGGTTCGCCAGAGATCGGCTTTGGTTATTTAAAAAATGATTTTAATTCCAAATATTAAGCCGGCAATTAAAAAGACCGGTAAAATTAGCCAACCAAAAAAAACAATTATTCCGATAAAAATTATAAAAATTTCAGCCAAAAGGCCGATAAAAATCAAAAAACTTCTTAAAATGGCTCCTAAAATTCGGGAAATTAAATTAGAAAAAAAGGCTTCAAGATATCTTTTAACATCAAAGCCCTTACCACAGGACCATTTATATTTGCGCCAGGGAGAAAAAAAAGTTTTAAGAAGTAAAGGAATAGAAAAATAATTCAAATTGAACCTTAGAAAATTTCTCCAGGCCTTTAAAATATTACCTGGCATTTCAAAAAACTGCCAAAAGAGCCATTGGAAAAATATGTTTGTTTTTTTCGCCACCTCAATCATCAAGTTTATTGTAGCATTTCCTTTTTAGAAAATAAAAGAGCCGCACTCCGATTTAAGATCAAGAAGCATGGTCTTAAAAATGTCAAATTTTTCTTATCTGACGAGGATATTGGTAACCTGCCAGAAAACGGCAAGAAGGAGAACTAATACAAAAAAAGCATCAATAAATATAACCATAATATTAATTTATCTGTTTAATTTTTATTAATTTAATGCCGAGGTTGGAAATTTGGGCTCCTCCGAAGATTAAAATGCCAGCTAACATTGCCCAAACAGTTAAATTGAGTATTTTGGGCAGAGTATCAACCGGAAGAATTTCTTTTAACTGCTCTCCAATCATTTCTTCCATTTGGGTTTGCAAATCTTGAGCTCCACCATTTTGAGTCAAGACTTTTTCTTCCCCCATTTCAAAAATCTCTGGCATGGCCGCCTCCCCAGTAAAGATAGTGTAAGAAGAATATAAAGTCCAAACTATGATCAGAACTCCGGCTAGCAATAAAACCCAGCCCAAAATTTTTGTCGCGTAATTCATATTTTTAAATTATATCACTCTTCAAGAATGTCGTCTAATACCCGAGCGTAACGAAGGGTGAGAGATGAGCGAAAGTTCAGCGATCTCTTCCAGGGTATCTTCTGGAATAATCGGCTTTTGCCCTTTCGGGGTTCTCCCTGGATACCTCCAGGCCGAAATAATCTTAATTTGTTTTGGTTTTTTTATTATCTGGTACATCATCCAGGCTTCAGTCGGATGTTTCCTGGTGCCGGTAACTTGCATATTGGCAATGGTGCCCGGAGCTATGCCAACCTCTTTCCGGTCCGGCTTTCGCCAAATCTTCAACACTCTTTTCTCTGAAAATCCATATTGCCGCATTTTTATTTTTGAATGCTTGGTCCAAGAAATTTTCCCCTCCTCCGGTAACTTCAAAAGCATGCTAGTTGATTTCGTAGGTGATGGTTACGGTTACCTCGATTTTGTTCTCGCCGGTTTCAATTTGAGGTTGAGGCGCTTCCTCACCGACACCCATCGCCACTGCCTTTTCCAAACCATAATCATAATAACGAGGAATAATGCTGCTTTCACTAAAATTGCTGATTCTAACTAAATTAATTCCTAACTGGGAAGCTAATTCTTTGGCTTTGGTCTTGGCTTTTTCAATCGCCTGCTCCCTGGCCTGTTTTTTCAGCTCGTCTTCTTTATCAATGGTAAATTGCAAGTCCCCTGCCTGATTGGCTCCGGCATCGGTTGCTCCCTGCAAGATATCGCCAATTTTTGCCATATCCCTTATTTTTACTTCAAGTGACTGAGTCACCTCGTATCCAACAAGCACTCTTTTCCCGGGCGGATAGGGATAGATTTCGGGTTCGACTCTTTGATATTCATAGCGAGGATAGATATTAAAACTGGTAGTCTTTAAATCTTTCTCCTCAACGCCCTGGTCTTTGACGAAATCAATTACGGCATTCATCTTTTCTGTATTTTTACTCAAGGCTTCAGCAACCGTCTTTTCTTCCGTTATTACGGAAAAAGTGGTCAGGGCTAAATCGGGTTTGGCATAAACCTCACCGCTATCAGCAACCGTAATGGTATTTTCCGTCATCTGGATTTTATCTCTGATATCTATTGCCTCAGAAATTATCAGGGTAATTAAAAAGATACCGAAAATAACCAAAAGAGTGGCACATAAACATTTCTCTTTCTCTTTTAAGTTGCAACTTTCAAACATATTTTATTGTTTAATATTTTCAATTATAATCGACCTTGAACTTTCTTCACCTCTTCTTTATTAAAATTTTTTTCCAATCCTTATAACTAAAAACACCTTGAACGATCCAGCCCCCTATAAATCCATAAAAAAAATGAAAATGGAACAAATTAAAAAAGAAAGCAAAAGCCAGGACTCCCAAGCTTAAAAACCAATGATGAAAATGGAGTTTGTAGTTACCAATCTGAAAAGCAAGAGATTTTATTATCCCTTGCTGGCCGGTTTTCTTTCCAGCCAGGAGTCTGGCGATAAAATACCCAAAAATTATCCCCAGACCCAACTGTAAAGATATCAAAGCTAAAGCGATAGTAAGACCAACTCCTTTTTTATTCATCGACTTTTATTTTACCACTTTTTTCCAAAAACAGAAAGCGCGACCTCAGGTTTTGGATATTTTTAGGCCGCGCTATTAGGTAAAGCCTGGAAGTTTTGGATTCAAAGCTTCTTTTTTAGCTTTTTTCTCCAACCTCGCCTTATGGTCAGTGACGACACTTACAGCGAGCAAGCGAGCCTCAGGCTCGATGGCATTGTAAGCCTCGAGAGTCTCTCCGTATAATCTATCACCACCTTCAAAGGTCCAATTAGGCTTACGAACCCACGGCTCACAAGGCTTACCATCCTTCATAAAGGTGGGATAGTAAATCGTGAAGAATCCCGCCTGAATCTCTGTAATTCCAGGTTTTGGGTTTTGGACTGGATTCTGAAGAACTTTCAGACCCAATCCTGGCTTCAAGGGTCGTTTTTTTCTCGTTTTTATCGGCAATAGCCACCTCCTTCTTCTCTTATTTTGCTGAAATGAAGGTAAAATACCTTCAGCTGCCTGAATTATACCAAAACACCTTAAAAAGTCAATAGCTTTTAAGATATCTTTAATTACTCGGTCAGTTCCTCAATTTCTTTTTTACCTTCTTCCAGCTCTTTCTCTTGTTCTTTATCTTCTTTTAATAATAAAGTTTGGAATTCTCCCACATGAGTCTTTTCTTCCTTGGCTATATCCAAAAGAACTTTCTTAATGTTGTCATTTTCAGTCATTACTGCCATTTGTTCATAAAGATTTACTGCATCTAATTCAGCTATCATCCCGACTCTTAATATTTCCTTGTCTAAATCCTCTTTTTTTACTTTCTCAAGCGAAATTGGTATTTGTGATAGCATATTTTTACTTTTTAATTTTTTGTTAAAATACGACCTTTTATTTTTCTGTTTTGATTAAAAATAATTTCTTTTTAAACCCTCCTCGTTTTTTGTTTTTTATTTTCTGCTGCCTTTTAATTGCTGGTTTTGTTAAACTGAATTCTGATATCAAAATATCAATTAACTCCTGAATGTCAACAATCTCATTAATAATTTCTTTTTTATTTTTAGCCCCAGTTAATTCTTTGGCTTCTTCTAATATTTTTTTCTTTATTTCTCTTAGATATTCTTTTTTATTCAAAATTCGCCAGGAAGGTCTTTCCCCGGCCGCTTTAATAATTTCCAAAATCCTATCTCTAATCAACTTGTTATATTTCTTTGTCATTCTTATATTCTATCAAAAAATTGCCCTTTTGACGATAAAAAAAAGGAGCCGAATCTCAATCTCACATCGAGAATAGCTCCTTTAGGATAGGAGGTGACAAGCAATGATTTAAATTAACGGGCACTAATCCCCGTCTGCTTTTGACACTTCATGCACTTACTAGCTGTCGGCATGGCCTGCTTCCTATCCTTGCTGATAATCCTGCCGCACTCTGTACAGAGATGAGCTTTTCCATTGACTAGCCTTTCCCAGGCCAGTTCGGAAGCTTCCAGCGCTTTTCTTGTCTCTTCGTTATTCTTGGACCTCAATGCTATTTCCCGTGGCCCTTCCCCCATTTCATGATTCGCTCGCTCTTCCGCGGTAATCAGTGGTTTCTTTTCATTTGCCTCCACAAGAGGCTTTAGGGTATCTATCTGAATTCTTAGGCCACGGTGTATAACCTCTATGGTCTCTGGAGGGTAGATTCCCTTATACTTCGGGATTATTTCGGTTACAAGTGGAATTACTTGGTTATCCATACCGTTAGTTCTCCTCCTTTATCAGTTTTCCCTATAATTAAAAATAAAAAGAGCTGTATCTATATATAAGCATCACCTCCTTTCAAATAAGATATTATATAAAAATTTAAAATAAAAGTCAAGAGGAAAAATGGCGGTTTAAATTACGGCCGTATGTTGTTTCAGATATTATTTCTTTCTTTCAAAGATTCTTTCAAAAATTCTGGCAAAATCTATTCTGTCAAATATAGCCTCTCCCAGTATGGCAAATGGAATGGCAATTAAAATTACAATGCCAATCACCTTTAAGGTTATTGGTTCTCCGGTGGCAACTTTAATGGCAATCAAATCTTCGGCTATTCCGATAATGATACCGAAAACTAAAAGTTCAAATACTATTTCCCACTTTTTCCAATTAATTTTCTTTTTCATCTTTTCTTATTCTACCAAAAAAACGCCCCCCCATTATTCAGCTCTCCTTCAAATTTCTGATTATCAATAAAAATATTAACTTTTCTCACTGGGTTGTTTTGGTTTGCTGAAAAGAAAAATATAAATAATTTCCAGAACTGCTAAGGTGTTTATCACCAAAAGTGCAATAAACCACTTTTTGTGGCTGTTCCTCGCCGCCTTCCATAAAGCCACTCCCTTCCATGGAATAACCCAGAGAAGTATTAGCCAAACAACCCACTGATTTTCCATTAAATATTGTTCCATAGATATAATTTGACCATTATTTTTTCTTCTGTATTAATTTTACCACCTTTGAGTTGTTTTGTCTATGGCTTGACATTATCTATGGGTAGTATATGATTGATTTAAGACAATAAGTCGAAGTAGCTTAGTCGAATCTTTAAGTAAAATCAGAGCACATAA
>CAZJYW010000026.1:0-5495 GCA_964550395.1 uncultured Candidatus Saccharibacteria bacterium | reverse complement strand
AAAAACAAAAAAGGGGAATACGTCCCCTTAGACGTTAAACCAGGCCAAAAAGTTTTATTTACAAAATACGGCCCGAATGAAATTAAGGTCGGTGATAAAGAATATTTAATAGCAAGAGAGGAAGACATACTGGCGATTCTTGAATAACTTCAAGAATTGCAATTTCTAATTTCTAATATCTAATTTCTAAAACTATGGCAAAACAAATTTTATTTGGCGAAGCTGCCCGAAAAAAATTAAAAGCGGGCGTCGATAAACTCACCGACGCAGTTAAAGTTACCCTGGGGCCCAAAGCCAGACTGGTTGTTTTAGATAAAGGGTTTGGAGCTCCAGAGATTTCTGACGACGGGGTGAGTATTGCTAAAGAAATAGAATTGGAAGACAAAGTTGAGAATTTGGGAGTAGCAATTATGAAAGAGGTAGCTGAGAAAACCAGCGAAGCTGCTGGTGACGGAACGACTACGGCTATGATTTTGACTCAGGCGATAGTTTCTGAGGGTTTAAAAAATGTGGCGGCTGGAGCTGACCCCTTGGCTATTAAAAGAGGAATTCAAAAAGGGGTAAAGGCGGTTGTTGAAAATCTGAAAGCCAATTCCAAACCGATTTCTCAAAAAGAAGAAATTGCTCAGGTAGCTACTATTGCCGCCTTGGACCCAGAAATTGGAAATCTCATTGCCAGTGTTTTTGCTGAAGTGGGGAAAGACGGAGTGATTACTGTTGAGGAATCAAAGAAATTTGGCTTAGAAAAAGAAATTGTTAAAGGTCTCCAGTTTGACCGAGGCTATATTTCACCCTATATGATTACTGACCCAGAAAGAATGGAAGCAGCTTTAGAGGAACCCTATATTCTGGTTACCGATAAAAAAATTTCTTCTATTCAAGAAATTCTGCCGGCTTTAGAAAAAGTAGCTCAAACTGGCAAAAAAGATTTAGTAATTATTGCTGAAGAAGTAGAAGGAGATGCTTTAGCCACTTTGGTTGTTAATAAACTGCGAGGGATTTTTAATACTTTAGCAGTCAAGGCTCCGGGTTTTGGCGACCGAAGAAAAGAGATGCTTCAAGACATTGCTCAGGTAACCGGTGGCCAGGTAATTTCTGAGGAGTTAGGACTGAAACTGGAAAATGTCGAATTAAAACAATTGGGTCGGGCGAGAAAAGTTGTGGCTGAAAAAGAAAAAACAACCATTATTGAAGGAAGAGGGAAGAAAGAAGAGATTGACGCCCGAATTAAACAAATTAAAAACGAATTAAAAACAACCGAGTCAGAGTTTGACCGCGAGAAACTGGAAGAAAGATTAGCCAAATTAACTGGCGGAGTGGCAGTAATCAAAGTGGGAGCGGCTACCGAAGTTGAACAAAAGGCCAGGCAGAAAAAAACCGAGAACGCTCTAAACGCCACCCGGGCAGCTGTTGAAGAAGGAATCTTGCCAGGCGGCGGCGTGGGTCTCTTAAGGTCTCTTTCAGCTTTGGAAAAAATTACTTTAGAAGGAGATGAAGAAACCGGATTAAATATTTTGAAGAAAGCTCTTGAGAAACCGATCAGGCAGATTGTCGAAAATGCTGGCTTAGATGGAGCAGTGGTAATTGCCAGGGTGAAAGAAATTGGTGGGGACGCTGGCTTTGATGCTCAAAAAATGGAATACGGAGATTTAATTAAAGCTGGGGTTATTGACCCGACCAAGGTGGTCAGGACCGCTTTGGAAAACGCTGCTTCGGCTGCCAGTATGATTTTGACCAACGAAGTAGTGGTGGCCGAAAAACCCGAAGAAAAGAAAGAAAAAGGCGGAATGTCCCCGATGTCAGAAGAATACTAATTCTATTGATTTCGGAAATTGATAGATTGGCGCCCCGCCGCTTGGCGGGGCGCTTTAGTTGTTAAAAGTTTTAAAATGGGATATAATTTCGTTAGGGAGAGGTGCAAGAGCGGTTTAATTGGCGGTCCTGGAAAGACCGTGTGCCTTTACGGGTACCGTGGGTTCGAATCCCACCCTCTCCGCCATTAAATTAAAAACCTATGAAAAACACAAAAAAACTTACGTTATCCGTATTGCCGGAAAAATTGGGCATTTGTCATTTCGATAAAAACAGTCTTATTCCAAGCTGGGCGACCAGTGGAGAATTTTTCTCAATAACCAGAACCGACCAAGAACTGTCTATTGTCTATCCTCAAGAGAAAATTCCCGGCGGCGTTTTGTTTGAGAAAGATTGGAGAGCTTTCAGACTGGAAGGTTTTGTTGAGGGAATATATTCGGTAGGCATTATTGTTTCTTTGTCTAAACCGCTGGCCGAAGCCGGCATTAGCATATTTAATATCTCAACTTACGAAACCAATTATCTCTTAGTCGAAGAAAAAAATTTGGGAAAAGCCACCAAAGTCCTAAGCAAGTTTTGCAATATTCAAAAATCATGACTTCTTCTCCGATTGATGAGATTAAAAATCGGCTGGATATTATCGAGGTGATTGGTTCTTATATTAAGCTTAAAAAAGCCGGAGCGAATTATCGAGCTCTCTGTCCTTTTCATTCAGAGAAAACTCCCTCCTTTTTTGTTTCGCCAGCCCGCCAAATCTGGCATTGTTTCGGTTGCGGAAAGGGTGGCGACCTCTTTGGATTTGTCAAAGAAATCGAGGGAGTGGAATTTGGTGACGCCCTACGGATTTTGGCTCAAAAATCTGGAGTTCAATTAAAAAGACAACCGCCGGAAATGAGAACCGAGAGGCAAAGACTTTATGAGATTTGTGAATTGGCCACTCAATTTTTCGAAAAGCAACTGGAAGGAAGCACGGCTGGAAAAGAAGCCAAAAAATATCTTCTTTCCCGAGGAATAACTGAGGAAAGTATTAAAAAATGGCGATTAGGTTATTCGCCAGATACTTGGCAGGGCTTATCCGATTTTTTAACTTCCCGGGGTTATGAAATAGAAGAAATAGAACGAGCTGGTTTGGCAATTAAATCTGAAAAAAGTTCTTTTTACGACCGTTTCCGGGGCAGGATTATTTTTCCCATTTTTGATT
This sequence comes from uncultured Candidatus Saccharibacteria bacterium, assembly GCA_964550395.1. Classification (GTDB taxonomy): domain Bacteria; phylum Patescibacteriota; class Minisyncoccia; order Minisyncoccales; family CAZJYW01; genus CAZJYW01. Next base: position 2,482 of record CAZJYW010000026.1, on the reverse strand, counting down.
TAAATTCTCAAGTGATTGGTTTTAGCGGTCGGGTTTTCAAATCGCCAGATACCGCAAAATATGTCAACACGCCAGCCACCCTTCTTTACGAAAAAAGCCAAGTTTTATATGGATTAGACAAGGCTAAAGTGGCCATTAGAAAAAGAGACCTTTGTATTTTAGTAGAAGGCAATACTGATGTGATTATGGCTTATCAGGCAGGTTCAGAAAATACGGTGGCTACCTCAGGGACTGCCCTGACCCCTTTCCAGTTAAAAATTTTAAAACGTTATTCAAACAATTTGCTGATAGGTTTTGATATGGATGTTGCCGGGGAAACAGCCACTAAAAGAGGAATTGATTTGGCTCAGAGCCTGGGGTTTGATATTAAAATAATTCGCTTGCCAGAAGGCAAGGACCCAGCCGAACTCATCGCCAAAAATCCTTTAGAGTGGGAAAAAACCATTAACTCGGCTGTCGGCATTCTTGATTTTTATTTTGAAACTTCTTTTGCCAAGGCGGATTCTAAAACGCCCCAAGGGAAAAAAGCAATTTCCAAAATACTTTTATCGCCAATCAAAAGAATTCCCAATAAAATTGAACAATCTTATTGGATTCAAAAATTAGCCGAGAAATTAGAGGTGAAAGAGGAAGACGTTGAAGAAGAGTTAAAAAAAGTTAAATTGACTGAAGAAATCTACGGCTTGGAGCCGGAAGAAATAATCAATCTCCCCCAGCGCTCCCGAAAGGAGCTTTTAGAAGAAAGGTTACTAATCTTAATTTTGAAGTGCCCCCAAAATATCAGCCTTGTTGAGAAAGGAGTAATTTCTTATTTTTCACCTCAGTCCCAAGAGGTTTTAATTAAATGCCAAGCCGAGCAAGGCAAAGCGAAGCGAGGTGAGGTACCTGTTTCTGAATTTTTCGACTATCTTTCTCTAAAAGCGGAAATTGAAGAAATTGAAGAGAAAGACATTTTACCAGAAATTCAATTATGTTTAAAAGAAATTCAATCTCTGGAAGTTAAAAACAAATTAGACCAGGTTTCCAAAGAAATTAAAAAAGCCGAAGAAGAAAAGGACTTGAAAAAAATTGAAAAATTAATTCAGGAATTTAACCAATTAGCCACCAAGATCAACCTATAAAATGGGCTGGGTGAAGGTAAAGATGAACACGAAGTGTTCATCGCCAAAGAAATTATATGAAAAAAAAGAAAAAGGCTAAAAAAATCAAAAAAAGGACTAAAAAAATAAAATTAAGGAAACCTCGAGCTAAACCAAAAGGGAAGGTTAAAAAGAAAGGAAAGGTAAAATATAAAGTGAGAAGAAAGAAACGGAGGCGGGCCCCTGTTTTTCTGCCAGAAAAATTTCAGCAATTAGTTGAAAAAGGAAAACAGCGGGGATTTATTACTGCCTCAGAAATTTTATCTTTTTTCCCGGAAATAGAAAGGGATATCAAAGGCTTGGAGAAACTGTATGAAGATTTGGAGAAAGAAGGAATTGAGGTAAAAGAGGCCAAAGAATTTTTAGAGGTAAAAGAAAAAAAAGCTGAAAAAAAACCTTCGGCAGCAAAAATCGATCCCATTCAGATGTATTTGAAAGAAATCGGAGCCTTATCTTTTGTCAATGCCGACGAAGAAAAGGAATTAGCCAAAAGAATTGAAAAGGGAGAGGAAGAGGCAAAAAATATATTAATGAGAGCTAATCTAAGACTGGTGGTTTCAATTGCTAAAAGATATGTTGGCCGCAGTCCGAATTTAACCTTACTTGATTTAATTCAGGAAGGAAATATTGGGCTCCGGAGAGCAGTAGAAAAATTTGATTGGAGGAGAGGTTATAAATTTTCAACCTATGCTACCTGGTGGATACGACAGGCAATTACCAGAGCTTTGGCTGACCAGGCCAGAACCATTCGAATCCCGGTTCATATGGTAGAAACCATTTCCAAATATACTCAGGTCAGAAGAAGACTTTTACAAAGTCTGGGTAGAGAACCCTTACCAGAAGAAATTGCTGCTGAAATGGGGCTTGAAGTGGATAAAGTTCGCCATATCATGAAAATTTCTCAGGAAACCATCTCTTTGGAGACGCCGGTCGGGGAGGATGAAGAAGACAGTGTGCTTGCCGAATTCATTGAAGATGAAAAAGCGCCTCCTCCTTCTTTGGAGGCAGCCAGAACTTTGCTTAGAGAAAGGTTAAAAGAAATTTTGGTTGATTTAACTCCTCGAGAACAAAAAATTTTGGCAATGAGGTTCGGCTTAGAAGATGGGATTACCCACACTTTGGAAGAGGTGGGTCAGGTATTTGGCGTAACCCGAGAGAGGATTCGCCAGATTGAGGCCAAAGCTCTGGAAAGAATGAGAGAACATCGTTCTCTGAAGAAACTCGAGGGCTATTGATTTTTTATTAAAATTTTGTAAAATTAAAATACATTCCGGCGTAGCGCAATGGTAGCGCGGGTGCCTGTTAAGCACTAGGTTGTAGGTTCGAATCCTACCGCCGGAGCC
>CAZJYW010000025.1:0-5576 GCA_964550395.1 uncultured Candidatus Saccharibacteria bacterium | reverse complement strand
CGGGGAACAGAGTAAAGCATTCTTTAATCAGTCTTCCAAAAGTGCATTTTTCTTTACCCTCAGTTATTGAATTAATACCGAAAAGAATCAGGTCGGTAATGCGAACCTTTTTATACAATTCTTCGTCAAAGGTTTTCGCTTTTTTTACCATTTTCCCAAAAGCTACTTTAATTTTGGCATCTTGGGAAGAGTTTGTCCAGTTAAAATAAAAAAGGAGGGAGACGAAAAAGAATTTTTCTTCTCGTTCTCCTCCTTAATGAGCTGTATCCCTCTTATTTGGGTCTTCTTATTTCAACCGAAATGTTTCTACCGTCTCTCCCCAAAATCGGTTTGAGAGCCGCACTCACTCGCCGACATACGCCCAGCCGGACATCAAGATTCATCCCCCTCTGGAAAAATGATTCTTCAGATATTATCACCGAGACTATCTCCCGTTCCTCAAGAGGAACTTGAGGAAAAGTGAAGGAAATGTCTCTTTCACTCAATCCTATCTGGGGGACACTTAATATTGTCTTGATGACCGCCCCGGTAATCTCACCGGGTTTCTCCAGTTCTCTTTGGGTAAGATTAAAAATAACTATCTTAGTCACGACTCTTTCCCTCCTTTCTCTATTAAATTGTTTTTATATCTTACTACATTGAACTAAAAAATCAAATCAAAATAAAAAAGCGGCTGGATGAATCGAACATCTCGAGCCGCCCCTGCCAAAGCTCTATGTCAAAGCTTTAAGTTTAGCCTCTCTCTCTTCGTACATCCTTCGATCTGCTTTATCAATCAATTCTCTCAATGATGATTCGGCTTCTAAAGTAACGATGCCAGCGCTTATTCTTAAAGAAGTATGGCTTAATTCATGGTTTATCCTATTTAAGAATTGCCTCGCTCCTTTTTCTTCAACCTCTGGCATTATCACCAAAAATTCATCACCTCCGTAGCGAAAAATGAAATCGCTTTTTCGAGAATGATTAGAAAGCAACGCAGCAACCGTCTCTAAGGCTTGATCCCCCACTAAGTGTCCTTGTCGGTCATTAATTCGTTTAAACTCGTCTATGTCCAGAAAAATAAGAGTAAGCAGTCGCTGATAGCGTTTAGCTAACGCAAATTCTTTTTCTCCCACTTCTTCTAAGAATCTTCTGTTATAGACTTGAGTGAGGGGGTCACGTATCCTCTGTTCCTGCAATTCAGCAATCTTTTTTTTCAAGTCAATATTGTCACCAAATCGAAAAAATGTTTCAAAGAACTGCTTTATTTTATTCACCTTCCCTCCTTTCTAAAAGTGAATTTATTATATTTAAGTTATAACAAATATAATTATCTCTGTCAAATTAAAAACGCCCCATTTAATATCTTATCTCAAAATTGCTAAATTCGCCTCGATATTCCTCCCAAGATAGGTCTAAATCGTTGACAATGGCTCCCGGAGGGCCTTTTTGAGCCCATTTGACCAATTGCTCAACTTTAGCCCTTTCTCCTTCAAAAACGGCCTCTACCCGGCCCTCAGAGAGGTTTTTAACCCAGCCAAACAATCCCAATTCCTTGGCTTTTTCTTGAGTTTCAGCCCGAAAAAAAACACCTTGAACCCGGCCTGAAACAACAACGTGAGCCCTGACTTTTTCATTCATAAAAACGGTGGGCACTAGAGGATTTGAACCTCTGACCTTTCGCATGTGAAACGAACGCGCTAACCACTGCGCCAAGTGCCCTATCTGTTTTGAAATTAACAAGTTTTATCAGATTAGTAAAGTTTGGTAGAATGAAATTGATGCAGGTTTTTGAGTTTCATTTTAATCCAAAGCTAAGGGAAGATTTGATTTTTGATAGTTTTTGTTATGAGCCGGAAAATATCTATGAAAAAAGAGTGGGAAGTTTGTATGTGATGGGTCTCTTAAAAAATGCGCTGCCTCAGAACTTTAGATTTCTCGATAATTTATCCAGAGTAATCAAAGGGGAATATTATAGCCCAAAGCTTCATTCCCCAGAAAAATCACTGAAAGAAAGTTTGAGGACGGCAAATGAATTTTTAGAAAAAATTGCCAAAGGGGGTGACGTCAGCTGGCTGGGAAATTTAAGTTTCGCCACTCTTTCCCTAAGAAATTTTGAATTAAATTTTACTAAAGTTGGCGATTTGAAAGTTTTTTTATTAAGGGACGGGCAGGTAATTGATATTGACCGAAAATTAAGATTCCAGGAAATTGAGCCCTATCCTCTAAAAATATTCGGGAACATTGTTTTAGGAAAATTAGCTGAAGACGATGTAATTTTAGTTTTGACTAAAGAAGTTTTTGATTTTTTTCAAAGCCAGAATCTTTTAGATGAAATTGCTAAATTGATACCTTTTGATGAAAAGAAATTAAGAGAAATTTTAAACAATAAAAAAGAGGAAGTATCAAAAATTTCTGGGATTTGTTTGTTGATTGTTCTGACCAAAGAGGTTTTGGCAAAAAAGCGGGAGGCTATTTTGCCCCAGCTGGAAAAGTTTTCTTTAAAACAGGTTTTTACCGGAGCACATAAAACTTTATGTGCTCGGTTTAGCCCAATTGTTATTGCCTTTAAAGGGTTAATTAAAAAAGTAAAATTGCCCCAAATCGCAATCCCTAAGGTCATAATACCAAAGCTAAAAGTCGTAATCCCAAAGTTAAACAGAAACCTGATTGTAATTCTGGTTTTAATTTTTTTCCTGGCTTTGGGGTCTTTTATCTTCCAAAAAGAAAAAGAACAACAATTGAAAGGATATCAAGCTACTTTGAATCAAATCCAGGAAAAAGTTGAGCGGGCAGAAAGTTTTTTAATTCTTGGGGAGACAAAACTAGAAGCCCAACAAGAAGCAAATTTATTATTAAAAGAAACCTGGGAAGAGATTTCTCCCTTAACTAAAATAGCCTCTACCCTACCCCAAGATTTTAGTGAGCAGATTTCCGCTTTAGAAAATAAAATTTCCCAAAATCTTGAGCAATTAAATAAATTGGTAGAAATTGCCGAGCCGGAATTGCTTTTTGAATTTAGCTCTCAGGAATTCGTCCCCCAAAAAATGGTTTCGGATGGCGAAAACCTTTACTTTTTCAGCCCCTATTCCCAGAATTTGTTTAAAGTAACTAAAAATGGTGAAGGCCAATTTTTGCAAATTGACAAAAAATTTAACGGAGCTACAACCCTAGATGACTCAATTCTGTTTTTTTCCAAACCAAAACAACTAATCAATTTTAAAAATGAACAATTCAGCCAAACTCTTTCTCTTGAGGAACCCTACCCCGATTTCAATTTTGATGATTTTTCTTCCTATAAATCAAATCTTTATTTCCTCGACAAAAAATCAGGTGAAATAATAAAATATCCCTATCTTAAAAATTTTGAATGGGATTCTCCTCAATTATGGTTAAACCTCCAAACTAAAAAAGCTATCGGAGGAAAATCGATAGCTGTAGATGGCTCAATCTGGGTTTTAAACAAAGAAAATTCAATTAGTAGATATTATGCCGGGAAATATCAGAAAACTTTAAATTTAGAACTTTTCCCTGAACCAAAAGATTTCTCAAAAATTTTTACCCTCTCTGGTCTTTCCTATCTTTATCTACTGGAACCCGGGCAATCGCGAATAATTGTTCTAAATAAATCTGGCCAGATTGTTAAGCAATTCCAAAGTGAAAAATTTGATAACCTTCTGGACTTTACAGTTTCCGAAGATGAAAAAACTATTTATCTTTTAAACGGCTTAAAAGTATATCAAATCAAATTCTAATTTCTTAATACTCAATTAAAAATTAAAAGCTCCGGCTAACCGGAGCTTTCTTTTTCAAATCATTTCGTTTGGCTTTAAACATTATTCAAATCGTTCCCTGAGAAGAAAAATGATTAATATAATTATCGGGATTATTAAAGGCAAGCATTTCATTAATATGGCTAAAACAATCAAGACAACTATAGCAAAAATTGAAAGCCAATAATATTTCTTTTTCTCTTCTATTTTACTATTTTTCTTTTGAGATAAGAGAAGCAAAGCGGTAAGTATGGTCATAATAAGAGCTAAAAGCCAACAATAATTTCCTAAAGCGAAACTACCGATTGCAGCTAATAAATTACCGAAACCAAATCCTGGTTCTTCTTCTTCACCTGGCCCAATTACTATTTCTCCACCTTCGCCTTGTACCGCAGATTCGCCGCCTTCTCCTTCAACTCCCCCACCGGGAGCTTCAGGACCGCCACCTGTGGGAGGCGTAACGGGAGGAATCCCAGGAGGAGTTTCCGGAGGTACTTCAGGTCCGGTTTCCTCAACAGGGGTAGTAAAGCTTAATTCTTTCCCTAAAGCTTCGGGAGAACCGTGAGAAATTGCTCTCCAGTAATAAGTGGTTCCCGGAACTAAACCTGCAATTGTTACTTCATGGTAAGTAACTTTAGTTGGGTCTTCTACGGTTGAAAAAGCATAGCCATAATTTGGTGGACTGCCCAAGCTGCCGTGAGGGACGGTGTCGTAAATTACCCTACTGGTAGCAGGAATATTGGTATACCAAGCGACGGTCACAGAAAAAGTTGAAACACCTCCATTAGTTTCATTAAAGATATTTAAAATAATGAGGCCGCCTCCTCCTCCACCGCCGGTTGGCTGAAATAAGCAGCTGGCATATTCATAACAATCGTTATCACTGCAGTCTGTGTAGCCGTCACAGTCATTATCAACGCCATCGTTACAAATTTCAGCGGCTCCAGGATTAATGCCCGGATTACTATCGTTACAGTCGGCCGGACCGCATTCTCCTCCTTCAGCATAATAACCGTCTCCATCATTGTCTGTACACTGACCTTCACCCGGGAATCCAACCACAATATCAAAGCCCAAAGTCTTTCCCTGATAATCGTTATTTGCCACGGGATTAAAAGTAGCTATAAAATCATATTGGGTCTGGGTACTATTTCCGGCTAAATTGGAAAGGTAAACCTGACCGGCATTAAAGAAATTAGTGAAAGTATCGTTGTAAAGAGAAGTGCCTCCTTCTTTAATTTCCAAGTATAAAACGTCTCCCAAATTATCAGAATTATCAACGTTTATCGCCCAGGTATTAATCGGCTGAGTTTCAGGCGTGTTATTAGTCACTTTAACCCAGCGGGAAATTCCGTCTCCAGGCATAAAGTTAGCTTCAGAGAATAAGGGATCATTCTGAAATTCAACTTCCAAATTAGGCGGTGTTGCCTGAGCAGGAGAAGCAAATAAAACCCCGGCACCCAAAAGGGCGATTGAAGTTATTAAAATTGTTTTAATTGCTTTGTTCATAATTTATTATTCACTAGAACTTTCTCCAGAGCCTTCAGCTGGACTACCGCCATCGCTAACACTTTCTCCACCTCCATCTTGAGCAGGAGAACTGTTATCTGGGGCAACTACTGGTTGTTCTTCAATTACTGGTTGTTCTTCAATTACCGGAGTTTCTTCCGCCGGCGCCTCCTCAATTACCTGGGTCTCGTCAATAGCCGGGGCTTCTGGCTCTGAAACTGCCTCATCACCTGTTTCTTCATCTGGCATTATTTCGTCTACTATCTCCTCAATTACCTCATCAATTATTTCATTTATTTCCTCTATTATTCCTCC
>CAZJYW010000024.1:0-6001 GCA_964550395.1 uncultured Candidatus Saccharibacteria bacterium | reverse complement strand
GAAAGAAAATTGTGGAAAAAAGGGTATAAAAAGGTGGCTTGCTTAGACGAGGCAGGAAGAGGACCACTTTGTGGCCCAGTTGTTGCTTGCACTGTTATGGTTAAAAAATTTTCAATTTTCAATTTTCAATTTTTAAAACTTAGAGATTCAAAAAAATTAAGTCCAAAAAGGCGAGAAGAGTTTTACAAAATTCTGACCAGTCATCCGGCGATAGAGTGGGGGATAGGGAAGGTTTCTGAAAAAGTGATTGATAAGATTAACATTTTGGAGGCAACAAAACTGGCTATGAAAAAGGCAGTAAAAAAATTAAAAAGGAAACCTGATTTTTTAATCCTGGATGGAAAAATGGAGTTGGATTTGTCAATTTCTCAAAAATCAATTGTCAAAGCCGACGAAAAAGTTTTTTCCTGCGCAGCGGCTTCAATAATTGCCAAGGTTAACCGAGACCGAATAATGCTGCGCTATCACAAAAAATATCCCCAATATGGTTTTGATAAACACAAAGGCTATCCGACCAGGCGTCATCGAAGAATGCTCAAAAAATATGGTCCTTGTAAGATATACAGAAAGAGTTTTAAACCATTGAAAAAATCAAATTAGTGTGCTACCATACTTTATATTATGGGTGGAGTACCAAAACAAAAACATACCAAATCAAGAAGGAACAAAAGAAGGCTGAATATTTTTCTTAAAGCTGCCGCTTTAACTAAATGCCCAAAATGTGGTCAGCCAATTTTACCTCATACTATTTGCCCAAATTGCGGATATTATAAAGGCACAGAAGTGATTGATGTTTTGAAAAAATTAACCAAGAAAGAAAGGAAAAAAAGAGAAAAAGAGATGAAAGAAAAAGAGAAAGCAGCCGGCAAGGAGGCTAAGGAAAAACCTTTAACCTGGAAAGAAATGTCAAGAAAATAATTTTTGAATTATGAGTTCTCGTCATTTGTCTCGTTCCATTGTCATGCAATCTCTCTATGAGTGGGATTTTTCTGGTAAAAAATTGGATTTAAAGAAGATTGTTGAAAAAAATATCAATGAATTTGGGCCGGGATTAGAAGATGAAACTTTTGTCTGGCAATTAGTAACCGGGGTAGTGGAGCATTTTTCCGAGCTGGATGAAATTATTGAAAAAGCTGCTCCGGAGTGGCCGATTGAGCAAATTACGATTATTGATAGAAATGTTTTGAGAATTGGCCTTTATGAATTATTATTTAGTAAAAAAGAGGAAGTTCCTCCAAAAGTAGCCATAAATGAAGCCATTGAATTGGCTAAAAGCTTCGGGGGGGAGAGTTCGGGAAAATTTATTAACGGGGTTTTAGGAACAGTTTTTAAGGAAGTTGAAAAATCAAAATGATAAAAGATTTTGAACCGTTAGCCCGCCTAAATTTTGAGAAAAACTTTGGCGGGTTAGAAAAAAAGTTAAATCTTAAATTTAAAAATAAAGATTTATTGATTCAGGCTTTTTGCCACCGTTCTTATTTAAACGAGAATCCCGATTTTTATTTAGAGCACAATGAGAGATTGGAATTTTTAGGCGATGCCGTTTTGGAATTAATTGTCACTGACTATCTTTATCAAAAATATCCCAAAAAACCAGAAGGAGAGCTAACTAATTGGCGGGCCGCTTTGGTTAATGCTAAAATGTTATCTGAAGTTTCCAGAGATTTAGATTTTAATGATTCTTTATTGCTCTCTCGAGGGGAGGCAAAAGAATTGGGAAAAGCCAGGCAATATATTTTAGCTAATATTTTTGAAGCCTTAATTGGAGCAATTTATCTTGACCAGGGGTATAAGGTCTGTGAAGGTTTTATTAAAAAATATTTAATAGTGAAATTACCTGAAATCATTGAAAAAGGTCTTTTCAGGGATGCCAAAAGCCAGTTTCAGGAAGAATCTCAAGAAAGGGTGGGGATTACCCCTATTTATAAAGTTCTGGAAGAGTGGGGACCAGACCATGCCAGACACTTCATAATTGGCATTTTTCTTAATAAAGAATTAATAGCTAAAGGCGAAGGTTCTTCAAAGCAGGAAGCCGAAGAAGAAGCTGCTAAAAACGCCCTAGACGCAAAAGGATGGTAAAATTATGCTAGTAATACGTTTTTTAAGAGTCGGTAAAAAAAATCAGCCTTTTTTCAAGATTGTAGTTACTGACAAAAGAAGGTCTACTCGGGCCGGCCGTTTTGTCGAAGAGGTCGGTTTTTGGAATCCTTTAAAAAAAGAAAAAGCTTTAAAGCCAGAGCGAATAAAATATTGGCTTTCAGTCGGAGCTAAACCCTCAGATACAGTTTATAATTTATTGGTTTCCGAAAAAATTATTGAAGGAAAGAAAATTCCAAAACATAAAAAACCAAAAGCAAAAGCAGAAAAACCCGTAGAAGAAAAACCAGCCGAGGAAAAACCTGCACCAGAAGAAAAGCCAGCCCCAGAGAAACCAACCGAGAAGAAACCTAAAAAAGAAGAAAAACCAGCCGAGGAGAAACCAAAAGAAGAGAAAAAACCCACCGAAGAACCCTCAAAAACAGATTAATCTATTGACTTACGAAGCCGATAGTCATAGTCGATCAGGCCTCTCTCCCTCTTGACAAATTCTGAATAGGGTATATAATATAGATATCAAGAGGGGAGAGTAAATATTTTAATATTATGACGCCACAGGCGGCTCTCTCCGAGAGCCGCCTGTTGGCTTTAAGAAACTCCGCGGAAACGCGGCTCCGCCAAATGGCCGGAGAAAAAGATATAGAGTTCCACAAAAAAGCGCGCAATGAGTGACCTGCTGCTCGAGAATCCTGAGCTTGTTTAAGGACTCGCGGGCAGAGGTGACTCATAAAGAAAAGAAAAAGAAGGAGGTGAACATAAAGTGCCAGCGTACTATACAGTTGATAAGTGGGGAAGCCCACACTTTGGGAAAACTCCAGAAGAATCCCAGAGGGAAGCTGCCGAAGCCAGTAAGGAGTAACCCAAAAAAACCGAGAGGAGGGAACTTTCCATGAGAATATCACTCGTTCCAAAAAAGATTTCACTTGTCTTTGGAAAGTTTCCTCATCCCTCAAGTTCGAGATTAAATAATCGTGAATTTGAGAGATTAAATAGTTCTTTGAAAAACCTTCATAGCGGCGAAGTGGTTACAATTAAACATATATTTTTATGTAGATTAGACGTATTCGTGTTAATCGACTAAATTGTAGCCAGCTCGCCGCTATGAAACGGCGGAAAGGAGGTGAAAAAAAATGGCGGTACCATGCTTTACAATGATAAGGATTACAAAAAGAAGGTGTTCTTAATCTCGCCCTCCACCACAAATCAACGAGGTTAGAGGCGCTCTCGCAGCAGGAAGTAGAAACTCTCTCCTCACTGCTGTGAGAGTACCTCTGGTCTTGACAAAATTTTATATAAGATTAAAATATTAAAATAGTAGCTTTTTCAGTTTTGCCGAACCTCTGATAGATAGAAAGAGGAGTAGGCTTGAAAGGTCGGGCTACTGTAATGAATTAATTGATTAAATTCTGAAAGAATTATGGCAGAAAAAAAGACTTCTGATCAGGATTTCCTTGAGTATTTAATAAAGGCTTTAGTTGACAACCCCGAAGATGTCAAAGTTGACCGCAAGGTTGATGAAATGGGAGTTTTGCTTTCTTTAAAAGTAAATCCCGAAGACATGGGGCAGATCATCGGAAAAGCCGGTGCCACGGCCAGAGCCATTAGAAATCTGGTTCGAATTGTCGGTCTAAAAAATCACGCTCGAGTGAATTTGAAAATCGAGGAACCAGCTGGCGCTGGCGCCAGGCCTACTCGAGGAAGAAGAGCTCCCGTTGAAGGAGAAGGACTCGAAGAGTTAAAATTGTAAATCTTTGAAGATTTACTATTAGCGGAAGCGGTGCTATCATATCAATAGCGCCGTTTTCCTTTGAGCCATGCTAATTTTTGATGTTATAACTATTTTCCCAGAAATATTTAGCTCTTATTTAAAAGAGAGTTTAATTGCCCGGGCCCAAAAAAAGAAGTTAATTAAAATTAATGTCCACAATTTAAGGAAATGGACTACTGATAGGCATAAGACTGTTGATGACCGACCCTTTGGCGGAGGTTTAGGAATGGTGATAAAAATAGAGCCAATCTACAAAGCGGTAAAAAATATAAAAAAAAGCAAAAAAGCAAAAATAATTTTATTTACCCCTCGGGGTAAGAAATTTAACCAGAAAACGGCTTATCAGTTGTCAAAATTAAATCAATTGATAATGATTTGTGGCCGATACGAAGGAGCAGATGAGAGAGTGGCAAAATATATTGCTGATTTAGAACTCTCCATTGGAGATTACGACTTAATGGGAGGTGAGCTGCCAGCTATGGTAGTGATAGAAACAGTAGCTAGATTAATCCCGGGAATTTTAGGAAAGGAGCAATTATTAAAAGAAAGAATTACCAAAGAAAAAGGATTCATTGAATACCCTCAATATACCAGGCCAGAAGTTTTCTCGCTCCCTAAAAAAAGAGTGAAATGGCGAGTGCCCGAAGTTTTACTTTCCGGCAATCACAAAAAAATAGAGGAGTGGCGAAGAAAACGGGCAAAAGTCATTGAAAAATAACTGTTTTTGTGATAAAATAATTCAGAATGGGTGCGTGGGAGAGTAGCTATTCCATCAGACTGTAAATCTGACGCCTTCGGGCTTCGCAGGTGCAATTCCTGCCGCACCCACATTTTTTTTGAAAATAGATTAAGGTTATTAAAATTAGTTGAAACTAGAGAAAAAATGAATCCAAAGGGAAGAAAAAAACCAACGGCTTGGAATAAAGAAAGAATACTTTCTTATTTTTAAATGTTTTATTTTATGCCTGGGTAGCTCAGTCGGTAGAGCACGTCTTTGGTAAAGACGAGGTCAGCGGTTCAATCCCGCTCTCAGGCTCTAAAAACATATGGCAGCAAAAAAGAAACCATTTATCAAACTCCAGTGCTCAGAATGTAAGAGGATAAATTATTTTGTTCACAAATCAAAAGAAATGGTTGAGAAAAAATTAGAATTGAAGAAATTCTGCAAGTGGTGCCGGAAGCATACGGTACATAAAGAAACAAAGAAATAAGGGGGTATAGGCTAATTGGCAAACTGTGGGACTCCAAATCCCATTTTCCAGGTTCGAGTCCTGGTACCCCCGCCAATTTAAATGCGCGCCATATGGCGCGCATTTGATTTCCAATAAATCTGAAGTCTTTCCTACTTTTTCAAACTTCCGGGCAGAGGCAATCCTAACTTTCCTAAATTACCGAAAATTGAAGCCAAAAGGGCAATCACTACCAAAACAAAAACTACCGGGACAATAAAAGTCAAAGAGGGCAGAGCACTTCCGACCAATTCAATCACGGCAAAACCTAAAACGTAAGCCAAAACCGGTCCTTTCATAAAATTACAAAGTTTCCCGAAAACAAATTCTTTCTTGACCAAAGCCGCAATAACTCCCAAAACAACATCGACACCAAGCAAAATTACTATCCATTGCATTTGGGTGGTGGCAAATAAGGATAAGATTTCTAGCATTTTTTTAAAATATTTATTTTTAAGGTTTAAAGCTTCGACCTTTTAATACCCGAGCGTAGCGAAGGGTGAAGAAGAGATTTATCTCTTCGACCATTATCCAATTTTAACGCAGTTTCAGAATTAATTAAACTAAGTTATCCACAGCGGTTGACCCCGCCCCTTAATCTTTACAAAAGGGGCGGGGTAAGTTATCATAACCAATGATGAATAAAAAGATTATTTTAATAATCATCGTCGTTTTACTTTTAGCCATTGGCATCTATCAGGGTTTTCTTAAAACCGAGAAGCCCACTTTTATTTTAGCCGAAGTAGTTTGGGGGAATATCTCCCAGGAAGTTTCCGAAACCGGTCAAGTTAAAAAAGGAGAGGGAATAAACCTCAGTTTTAAAAATTCTGGCCGGGTTGAAAAAATATATGTTGAAGTCGGAGACCAGGTTGAGTCCGGAGAAAATTTAGCCAAACTCGAAACAACT
>CAZJYW010000023.1:0-6244 GCA_964550395.1 uncultured Candidatus Saccharibacteria bacterium | reverse complement strand
TTGTGTATGTCATATTTTTGACGATTAATTATTAATATTTTAGACCTTTTTATATTCTCTCTTCTTTCACTCTACCTCCATTTTCGCTAAAATGCAATCAGTTATCTCCTCATCCATAGAAAAACCGCCTTTTCGGCGATTAAAAATTGTCCGGCGATGGGCTTTCCGGAATTAACTAAATATTGCGCAATATTAAAAGCGACTGGCAGACTTTTTGTTTATTTTTTATTTTCCAGACTTTTAACTTAGAGACCAAAAAAGCCTGGCATTTCCATCATCTGAACACCGGCTGGTAATTCAAACATACTGTCAGCAATAGCACCAAAATCTATATTCTTTAACTCGAATACTGAAGTGCCTTCGTCGGTAGTCGATTCCATTCTAATAATTAACCCGTAGTCTATCCAGACCCAGGACTTCGTCTTTACTGCCTCAGCAGTGTATTCGATAACCCGACAGTTCTTTCCATCCAGAACTTCGGTACCAAGGGTTACTGGGTTATATTGGGTAATAGATTCAGATTGTTCGGTCGGAGATTCCCCGACACTTTCCTGAGCTTCACCCAAATCCATTTCCATAGCCGTGTTATCTGCCGGAAAATACATATAGGCCAGCTGTTCCCCCATATCCATTAAATAGACCATACTCGTGCCTTCAAAAGTCCCTTCCATTCTCATTTTCTCTCCTTTCCACCACATTTTTGTTGTAACTGCTGCCTCCCCGGGAGCAGTTACTACCGCATCGTACCTTAAAGAACTTAGGCCCGTTGCCTTTCCTAAAATTGCAGTTAAAGATTCGGTCTCCTCTTCTTTCTCTTCTTCTCCGGCAGCAGGCAATCCCTCTTCAGCCACTTTTTCACCACAACCTGCTCCCACCAATACTAAAATAGCTAAAAGTAAAATTGGAACGAAAACTGCTATTTTGCGCATATTTTTATCTTTTAATTTTAAAATTTTTCGACCTTTGATTTTTAAAGAAATATCGACTTCCTATCGTTATTGTAGCAAAGATTATAATCAAGGAAAACCACTGCGTCGCCGACAAACCAAAATAGTGAGGGTCAGACAAGGGAGTGCCAGTAGAGCGGGTGAAATCCAGAGAAAATCGGGAAAAAGAATATAAAAATAGAAAAGAAAAAAATAACTGCCCCGGCTTTTTTAGTTTTGGTTTCAAGAACTTTAAAATTAAAAATATTATCAAAGCTGAAATTATTAAATATTCAGCTACCGGATGGCGAATTAGACCGTCTGGCCAAATAATTCCCCAAGGTAAGGAAGTTTCTTCTCCCTGGTGGTCATTAATCAAACAACATCCAATTCTGCCTATGGCAATGGAAATAGGAGTGATTAAAGCAACTAAATCAGCAATAGGAAAGAATAAATAAAACTTTTTGGTTAGTTTGAGATAAAGAAAACTTGCCAGCAAACCTCCCAAAAGTCCACCAAAAATACTCAACCCTCCCTGCCCCAGCAACTTCCCTCCAAGCATAGCCCCAATTAGAACTAGAATAAATAAATCATGGATAATTCCAGTATTAATTTCTTTTTCCTTAGCTTTTTTAAAAACAAAGAGGTAGCCCACCAAAAAGCCAAGAGCAACACAAATTCCCCAAGTGTAAAGAGTTAGGGGACCTACTATGATTTTATCAAACGAAAAATAAGGCATAGAAAACCTCCAGCAATTATTATGTCGGCAATGTTAAAAATTGATATTGGTAAAAAGAAAATCCTGAGCCAATCAATTACGTAGCCGAAAAATATTCTATCGAAAAAATTACTTAAGCCACCAAAAATAATTAAAGAAAATCCGGTTGCCAAAAGAAAATCTTTTTTCTGCCAGCTCCGGAAAAACAAAAAAAGGAGCAATAATATTGCTGCTCCGATTAAAAAATAAAGCAGGGTCGAATTAAAGGAAATAAAATATAAATTCGGATTTTTAAATAGTTTCAGTTCAATTAAATTCCCTGAATAGAAATTTGGATGATTTAAAACAAACCATTTGCTAAAACGGTCTAAAATTATCAAGCTTAAACTAGAAAATATTAAAAACCATATTTTGCTTTTGCGCTTCATTAATTTATATAAGAAATGAGCTAAAAATATTACTTTATCATACCAAAAAAAACGCCTTCTTGGCGATTAAAAATTGTCCGGGGAGGGGCTTTTTTGGTTTTGATTATCTTTTTTCTAAGATAAGCTTTATTACTTTAGATAAGCGAGTAAAAAGAAAAACGGCGGCCACTTCCACGGTGACAAAAGAAATTTCTTTCAGAAGCGTCAAGGGCATACCTTCTGGAGAGTGACTAAAATATTCCTTGGTTAGAAAATTGATGATATAAAGAATGACCGTTAAGCCAATCCAGGAATAAAGGAAGTGCTCCCCCTGTCTTTCTATATTCTTTTCTCCCAGCCACCTTAACATTTCTTTATGAATAGAATAAACAAACAAAACTGAAATATAGAAAAAACCTATTTGAGAAGGGGGAAAAGCTCCCCGACTAAAAAACTCCATTGTCACCATAAGCATCGCTATCAAAGTAATAACGGCACAAATCAAAAACAGGTTTTTATTTATGGCAAATTCTATTTCTCTTACCTTTTTTAATTTTTCTTCAGGTATTCGGGGCATATTTTAATTTTACCACATTTCCATAAAAAGTCAAGCCCGAAATGGCTTGAATTGAAGTGTAATATAAAGACGATGAAATCGTCGTAATATTAAGGGAGGAAAACTAAAAGATAGAAATCTTTTGTGCCTCGAGTTAATCGAGGCTTTTTTAATTATTTGCCGAATCTTCGCTGGCACCGGGCATAATCTGCCAGGGCTTCATCCAAATCTTTTTCCATAAAGGCCGGCCAGTATTTCTTACAAAAATAGAGTTCAGAATAGGCTGCCTGCCAGATTAAAAAATTAGAAATGCGTTGTTCCTTGCCGGTTCTGATAATCAAATCGAGGTCGGAAGTCCAGAGATTTTGAGAGATTACATCTTCGGTAATTTTCTCGGAGGAGATTTTCTTTCCAATGAGCTTTTTGATTGCTTCAGTAATCTCAGCCCTCCCGCCGTAACTCAAAGCGAAATTTAAAACCATCCCCTTGTTATTTTCGGTCAACTCCTCAATGTCTTTTATTGTTTTTTGCAAGTTTTTTGGTAATCTTTCTCTCTGGCCAATTATTCGGATTTTTATTCCCTCCCGGTGAATGCTCTGAATATTTTTCTTATTAAATGCCTGCCCAAGTAATCTCATAAGAAAATCCACCTCGGTTTTTGAACGCTTCCAGTTCTCAGTCGAAAATACAAACAAGGTTAAAATCTTTATCCCCCGATTTTTAACCCAAACCACTGCTTTTTTTACTTTTTCTAACCCCTGGCGATGACCCTCAAAAGCCGGCAGTCCCCTTTCTCTGGCCCATCGGCGATTGCCATCAACAATGATACCTAAATGATAAGGAATTTTCTTCATATATCTAGATCGCTTATAGCGAGCGAAGATGAAGTTTTAGATTCGTCGACTTAAAAAATCACTTTCAATTTTAATATTTTTCGGTAAAAGCCAGGGGAAATTAAACCCTAAAATATAAGCTGTTTTAGTGGCAATCTTTGAAAAAATAATTTTTGGCAAAAAAGTTTTTTTCATCTCTTTTTGATATTTTAAAAAATCTGGGAAATTTTTCAAGAGAATTTCAGCAGCTATTAACGACCAAACTACTCCCCCACCCGACCAAGGTTTGGTTAGGCCAGCTGCATCTCCACAAAGGGTAACCTTTGGATTGGCAGGAATTAAAAAACCTTGAGGAACTAATGCTGATTCCAACCCTTCGAGTTTAAGACTATTCTTTTGTAAAAAATCATCTAAAAGGAGCTTGGCTCCTTTTTGGTCACCGGTGATACCGTATTCGACCTCTTTGCCACGGGGAATTCTCCATATAAAACCACCTTTCACAGGCCAGGTCTCAACGAAATCGGAACGGTCTTCTTTTTTAATAAATCCCTGAATGGCTAAACGATATTTTGGTTCTGATAATCCTAAACTTTTTCTAACCGTAGAATTTGGCCCGTCACAGCCGATAATCCTCTCAAATCCTTTGGGTAGAGAACTGACAGGATGATTTAAAATAATTTTTACACCTGAATTCTCAGCTAATTCGGCTGCCAGATTATCAAGTTCAAAATGACTCATTATCAAAAGTTTTCCTGAAAATCTGATAGTTAAGGTTTTTTTAGGGAAACGGATTAAAGCTCGCTCTATTTGGTTTTGAATTAATTTTTTACTCTGGGGAATAAATTCTAAAATTCTTTCAGAAAAAAGTCCGGAACAGGTCTTTTTCCCGATTTTTTCTTTTTTTTCAAAAACGATTACCTCACAGCCTCTTTTAGAAAGTTTCCAAGCTAAATAAAGGCCGGAGATCCCCGCTCCAACAATAGCTACTTTCATACCGAGCTTTTACGAAGTAAAAGTGAAGGTGGAGATGAAATAATTTTCATCGACTTTTTCAATCCTTATTGGTTCTTTTTCTTGCTGTTTTGCCATAATGTAGCCGGCAGCAAAAGAAAGCAAAGAAATCAGGATAACGCCAATGATTAATATTATGTCGGCCAGATTTTCTTTGACAAATTGTTTAATTTTTGCTAACATTTTAATGTATGGCTAAGACTAAGGCGACTGGAGTCACAAAATTAGGAAGGGATTCTTTGCCAAAGTATCTGGGAATTAAACTTTTTGCCGGAGAGCGAGCTAAATCTGGCAGTGTTATTATCCGTCAAAGAGGCACCAAATTCCTTCCGGGAAAAAACGTCAGACGAGGAAGCGATGATACTTTATACGCCTTAAAAGAAGGTATAGTTCGCTTCGGGACAAAAAAAATCAAACGTTTTGACAAGTCTCAAAGAAAGGCAAAAGTGGTTAACGTTGACCCGAGCACATAATGCTTTATGTGCTTCGGTGAATAGCTGCCCGAATAAACTCCCTGAACAATGGATGAGGCCTTAAAGGCCTCGATTTAAATTCCGGATGAAATTGGGTTCCCAGGAAAAAGGGGTGTTTTTTAAGCTCAATAATTTCCACCAGGTTTCTTTCGGGGTTTATTCCGGCCATTACCATCCCCTTAGCTTCCAGAACCTCTCTAAACTCATTATTCAGCTCGTAGCGGTGGCGATGGCGCTCAGAAGTGTCAGAGGTCCTGTAGGCCTTAAAACTAAGGGTTTTTGGCTTTATTTTGCATTTATATGCCCCCAATCTCATCGTCCCGCCATATTTTTTTTCATCTAAAAGAGCTTTTTGCTCCAACATAACATCTATCACCGGGTATTTACAAT
The DNA here is from genome assembly GCA_964550395.1 of uncultured Candidatus Saccharibacteria bacterium. Classification (GTDB taxonomy): domain Bacteria; phylum Patescibacteriota; class Minisyncoccia; order Minisyncoccales; family CAZJYW01; genus CAZJYW01. Next base: position 930 of record CAZJYW010000023.1, on the reverse strand, counting down.
TTGCTGAAAATTCAGTGGAATGGGCACCCTTCAACCCGCAGACGTTTCTGGCAAATTCGACTACGGCTAACTGCATTCCTAAACAAAGTCCCAAAAATGGGACTTTATTTTTTCGGCAAAATTCAATTGCCTTTATTTTCCCTTCCACTCCCCTCTTGCCAAAACCGCCGGGAATAATTATCCCATCATAATCTTTTAATTCCTTGACTAATCGGGGGGTTCTTTCGTATTTTTCGGATGATAGCCAGAAAATTTCAGGTTTTCTTTTATGGAACCAGGCAGCATGTTTGATGGTTTCAATTATTGAAATATAAGAATCCATTAAAGTAAATTTTCCTGTTTCAAAATACTTCCCAACTACGCCAATTTTAACCGGTTTTTTGGCTGTCTTAATTGTCCTGACTAATTTTTTCCAGTCCCTTAAATTATGTCTTTTTGGTCCCAAACCGAACTTTTTTAAAATACGATTTCCCAAATTTTCTTTTTCAAAATTAACCGGGATTTCATAGATTGATTCAACATCGGGAGCAGAAATAACATTTTTAATATCAACATTGCAAAAAATAGAGATTTTTCTCTTCCGAGGTTCATCCAGGGGGGTTCTAGCCCGGCCCAGAATAATATCGGATTGAATTCCAGCTTCGTTTAAAGATTTAACCGCATTCTGAGTTGGTTTGGTTTTCATTTCGCCAATCATTTCGGGAATTGGTAAATAGCTTACTAAAATAAAAAGGACCTCTCTGGGGTATTGTAATCGCAACATTCTGGCTGCCTCCAGAAAAAGCATGTTTTGATATTCACCTACCGTCCCTCCAATCTCAATTAAGACAAAATCAGCTTTAGTTTTTCGGCGGGCTTTTTGAATTCTTAAAATTACCTCATTGGGAATATCAGGAACAACCTCAACGCATCTTCCCCCATATCCTAAAC
>CAZJYW010000022.1:0-6278 GCA_964550395.1 uncultured Candidatus Saccharibacteria bacterium | reverse complement strand
TAAGCCCCAGAGCTGGGGGTCAAACTTAGGTGTTGGAACGCAAAGTTTAGAATTTGTCCGAGGAGTAGCTTCGCCTAAGCCAAGCTATCCGGCTGAGAAAAACTCCAGGCCCCCAACTCTAGGGCTATTTTAATCTTCTATTATACTAAACTATGAAAGATTTGTCAAGAGCAGTTATTTTATTTTTCCTTTTTGTTCCTCTTTTTATTCAGGCTGTCAATCCTCCCAATGTTGAAAAGATAGATATTAACAGCGCTCCTTTAGAGGATTTGGTTAAGATTATCCACATAGGAGAAGTCAGGGCAAAAGAATTAATTTCTTTAAGGCCGTTTTCCTCTTTAGACGATATTGATAGAATAAAGGGCATAAGCAAAACAAGGGTTGAAGATATTAAGAAACAGGGTTTGGCCTGGGTTGAAACCGAAGAACAAATTGAAACCGGAAAAGAGGCAGAAAATGACTTAAAGGAAAAAGAAACTAAAGAAAAAATAGAAGAAAAAAAGAAATTAGCTACTATTGGCGAACAAATGTCTGAAAAACCTTCTTTTCTTCCTTTATTAACCGCTTTTCCTGTCGCTATTTTCTCTGGGATAATAATTTTATTTCTTAAAAGAAAGGTTAAGATATATAATAAAGACATATGAGCGGGCACAGTCACGCGCGGACCATCAAGCATCAAAAAACGATCACTGACCAAAAACGAGGTCAGATATTTTCAAAATTGGCAAGATCAATTGAGGTGGCAGTCAAAGAAGGGGGACCGAACCCAGAAACCAATGCTAAATTGAGGGTGGTACTTGAAGAAACTAAAAAATTTAACTTACCGAAAGACAATATTGAGAGAGCAATCAAACGAGGAACCGGCGAGTTGGCTGGCGAAAAATTAGAAGAAGTTTTGTTTGAAGCCTATGGGCCGGGTGGAATCGCGATTATTGTTGAAGGAATTACTGATAATAAAAATCGAGCCTTGGGAGAAATTAAACAAACTTTGAATCAGAATAATGGAAAATTGGTTGGCGAAGGTTCGGTGAAATGGATGTTTGAGAGAAGAGGTTGTCTGCTTGTAAGTTCAAAGGCCCAAAATGAAGAGTTTAAAGATAAAGAAAAATTAGAAATGGCCGCGATAGAAGCTGGCGCTGAGAATCTTTATTGGCACAACGAGCTCTTGGATGTTTATACAAAGATTGAGGATTTAGAAAAAGTGAAGGAAAATTTAGAATTAAAAGGCATCAAAATAGATTCGACTTCTTTGGATTGGGTGCCAAAAGAAACGATTGAACTGGATGAAAAAAATAAGGAGGCCTGCCGAAAACTTTTTGAGTCCTTAGACGAGAATGAGGCGGTCCAAGAAATTTATTCTAATATGAAGCTTTCACAGAATGAAAGCGAATAAAAAAGAGGGTTTATCTCTCTTTGTTTTAAAGATTTAATTATGGCAAAAGAAAGTGAAACTCGGAAAAAAGCAATTCAAGAATTACGAGGTAACGGATGGGTGGTTTGGTATCCGTGCAAAGTGAAATTCAAACAAACCGATGTTTTTGGGATTATTGACGTCTTAGCCTTAAAAGGAAAGAGGAGGAAAAACATTCAATTAACCACTCTGCCGAACGTTTCGGCCAAGAGAAAAAAAATAACAAATTTCCTAAAAGAGCACGGAGTAGAACTTCCGGTTGAAATCTGGTGCTGGGAGAAGAAAAGAAAGCGGTTCAGAAAAGAGAAGGTTAATGTAAACATGACCTCCCCCTCTTGACAAGCCTTTTGGGAAACTTATAATAATCCTTAGAGTAAAACCCCGCGAAATAAGGGGTTATGGTTTTTAAAAGTAGAATCGACAAAGGTCGAGACAATTTAAAAAGGTAAATTTTAAAAAATATGATTTACGAAGACAAAATTTTAACTCCTTTTGTTAACCAAGAAGAACCTGAAACTCCGGAAGAAAAAGAAGAAGGAGAAGAGAAAGAAGAAACAACTGAGTAAAAAAGAAAGCCCCCGGCATCGAGGGCTTTCTTTTAACTAAAGAATATCTAAATCAATTTAACAAATCTTCTTTTCCCCACCTGGATAACCTGTCCTTTTTTTATTTTAACAGTCTTTTGCCAGTCTTCTTGAATTTCTCCGTCAATTTTCACCCCTTTCTGCGATATAAGTCTTTTAGCCTCAGCCTTTGACAAAACTAATGTTGTCTTTATGAGAAGCTCTAAAATATTAAGGGCTTTTTCTTTTGTTTGGATTTCGAGAATTTCTGAAGGTAATTTTTTATCTTTAAAAACTCTATTAAACTCCTTTTCTGCCTCTTGGGCTAGCTTTTTACTATGGCAGAGAGCAACAATTTCCCTGGCCAGCCTTGCTTTAGCCTCTCGAGGATTTAGTACCCTTCTGCCTATTTGGGCTGAAATTTGCTTTATCTCATCCATCGGCAAATTGGTACATAACTCAAAGGCAAGAATAATCGAACTATCTGTCCAGCTCATTATCTTGCCATACATTTTTTCTGGTTTTTCGTCTAAACTAATTAAATCTCCCTCTGTTTTTCCCATTTTCTTCCCGGTTGGGTCAACTAGAAGTTTAGTTGTGAGCACGAACTTTTCCTTATTTTTCATCTTTTTCATTAACGTTCTCCCCGCCAGCATATTAAAAGTCTGGTCGCTCCCTCCAATCTCTAAATCAACATTCATTGTCAGGCTATCGTAAGCTTGGAATATTGGATATAAAAATTCGTGGACATGAATGTCCTGGCCGGCTTTTATTCGCTTTTGGAACATGTCTCTTTCCAACAATCTAGCTACAGTAAACTTAGAAGCTAAAGCGAGCATATCCATTGGCTTTAATTTGTTGGTCCATTTTTCATTACGTAAAAACCTGACATTTGACTTATTGAAATCTAAAATTTTCTCAATCTGTTTTTTATAATCTTTAGCATAAGCTAAAACTTGCCTGCGGGTTAGCGTCTTTCTTGTCGCATATTTGCCAGCTGGGTCGCCAATGGTAGCTGTAAAATCGCCTATCAAAACAATGACCTCATGCCCTAAATCTTGAAATTGACGCAATTTTCTTAAAACTGCCAAGTGGCCCAAATGAAGCTTACCCGTAGGATCAATGCCATTATAAACCCTGAGCTTCTGGCCAGACCTTAAGACCTGCCCTAAGGCCTTTAGGTTAGGGTAAATATTTTTCACTCCTCTGGTTAAAATCTCTTGGATTTTTTTAGGGTCAGTATTTATTTTCATTCATTTTTATCTTAAGATAAAAATGAAGAATTGTAAATTATGGCTGAAAGAAAATACTATCGAAAAACCTATCAAAAAACTAAAAAGGGCGGTTTCCGTTCGCCCCGGAACATCCCAAAAGGATTGCTATGGGGTTTTTTATTTTTTATTTTTTGTTTATTATTTATCTTTACTTATTATGCCAAAGATCTCCCTCGGCCAGAAAATTTTGCCGAAAGACAACTTGTCCAATCCACTAAAATTTATGACCGCTCTGGGGAAACCCTTTTATATGAAATTTATGGTGAAGAAAAGAGAACAGCGGTTTCTTTAGAGAGAATACCCGAACATGTAAGGCAAGCAGTGATTGCGGCTGAGGATGCTAATTTTTATCATCATTTTGGGATTGACTTGAAAGCGATAGCCAGGTCAATTTTAATTAACTTAAAAATTATGAAACCGATTTATGGCGGTTCAACCATCCCCCAACAACTAATTAGGTCAACCTTCTTTTCTTCTGAAAAAACCGCCGAAAGAAAAACTAGGGAAATTGTTTTGGCTCTAGAGCTAGACCGCCGTTATCCTAAAGACCAAATTCTGGAATGGTATTTAAACCAGGTTCCTTTCGGCCAAAATGCTTACGGGATAGAAGCAGCCAGCCAGACCTACTTTAAGAAATCTGTCTCGGAAATTTCCTTAGGGGAAGCTGCCGTCTTAGCCGCTTTAATCCAAGCTCCTTCTCGTTTATCTCCTTATGGAGAAAATAAAGATGAACTCTTAGCCAGGAAAGACGATATCTTAGATCAAATGGCAGCTAAAGGAATTTTCACTCCCGGAGAGATAGAAGAAACGAAAAAAGAAGAAATAAATTTTGCTGAGAAACGAATCCAAATTAAAGCTCCCTATTTTACCCTCTGGGTAAAACAACAATTGGAAGAGAAATATGGTGAAGGTTTTTTAAGAGAGAAAGGCTTAAAAGTATATACTTCTTTGGATTGGGAAGTCCAAAAAATAGCCGAGGAAGCAGTAAGGAATGGGGTTGAAAGAAATAAAGTTTACAATGCTCATAACGCCGCCTTGGTAGCCATTGAACCAGAAACCGGAGAAATTATATCTATGACCGTTGGAACAGGGGATTATTATGCTTCGCCTTATCCGGAAGGGTGCACCCCGGGAGTAAACTGCTTATTTGACCCTCAATTTAATGTCGCTATCAAAAGCCCTGGCCGCCAACCGGGTTCGGCTTTCAAGCCCTTTGTTTATGTCACTGCCTTTAAAAAGGGATATGATGATAAAACTACCGTAATTGACGAAGAAACTAATTTTGGAGTTTGGGGGGAGAAGGAGTATATCCCCCAGAATTATGACGAAAAATTTCGAGGAGAGGTCACTCTCCGGGAGGCTCTGGCCCAATCAATAAATGTTCCTTCAGTAAAAGTTCTTCTTGATTTCGCTGACTCACCGGAAATCTTTAAATCAGGTTATGAGCCTGACAGCGTTAAAACTGCCAAAGAATTAGGGATAACCACCTTAAAGCCGCCCTATGGGCCCTCAATAGTTTTGGGAGGTTGGGAAGTAAAATTATTAGAGATGGTTTCTGCCTACGGAGTTTTTGCCACAGACGGCCTGAGAATTGAGCCAGTCTCTATTCTAAAAATTGAGGATTTAGCCGGGAACATCATCGAGGAAAATAAAAAAACTCCAAAAAGAGTTTTAGACAAAAACCCGGCCAGGCTAATCAATGATATTTTGTCAGATAATGAAGCCCGGGCCCCCTTGTTTGGCTGGCGTTCAGCTTTATATTTCGAAGGTTATCAGGTGGCAGTAAAAACCGGGACTACCCAAGATTACCGAGACGCCTGGACCATTGGATACACCCCATTGCTGGTAGCCGGGGTCTGGGCTGGGAATAGCGATAATTCTCCAACGGCTCAAAAACCGGGGGCAATGCTCTCCGCCCCAATTTTTCATAATTTTATGGAGAAAGTTTTACCCGGGTACCCTAAAGAAAATTTTGAAAACCCCCAGCCAACTGAAGAAGCTCCTAGTTTGCCTTAATTGGCATCACGACATAGAGATAACTGGAATCTCCGGCTGGCTTCAAAACCCCCGGCCCTTCAGAGCCACTTAATTCAAAAATTACTTCTGAGCTTTTTATATTCAAAAGGCCATCTGCCAAGAACCGATAGTTAAAAGAAATTTCAAGCTCTTTCCCTTTTATTTTACCAGCCAAGCGGCTATGATACTCTCCTAAATCTGGGTTTTGGCTAAAAAGTTCCACTTTTTCCTTTCTCGGATCTATTTTTAATTTAATCTCATTAATTTTTCCGCTAAAAATAGCGGCTGATTTGATTTGGTTTAAGAATTCGTTTCTTTGAAAAATAACCTGGGTTTCATATTTTTTGGGGATAATTTCTTGATAATTTGGGTATTCTCCTTCAATCAAGCGAGAGGTCAGTTGAATCTGAGAGTGGGAAGTTTCAGTCATCGGCAACTCAAATAAAATTTGATTGGGGGAAAAACAAATCCGGAGATCTCCCTCTTTTTCCCCAAAGATGTTGATAATTTCTTTGGCTGCTTTTTGAGGGAGGATTAAAGTATATTCTTTAGACAAAGCGTTAGGTGTTTTTAAATTAGGGTAAAAAGTTTTCTCCCCCAGCCTAAAACTATCAGTGGCAGCCATTCTTATAAAATCTTTCTTGAAAACAAAGAAAATGCCAGAAATTTCAGGCTTAGCAGTCGAGGGGATGGCGATGTCGGCAATCTGGTTCAGCCCCTGGCAAAAAGAACGGCTATCGACCAAAACGGCTTCTCCTCCGGCGATTTGAGGAATAATTGGGAAATCCTCAGAGTTTAATCCTTTCAAGGAAGTCTGGTAATTTTCACACTCAATTGTCAAAACTGAATCTTTTAATTCTAAAGAGGTTTGTTTGTTCGGCAAAAAATTTATAAAATCAGAAAAAACACGAGCCGGGACCGTAATCGCTCCTTCTTTTTCTACTTTTGCTAACGCCCACCATTTTATACCTATTTCTAAATCAGTAGCCGCCAGATTTAAGAAATTTTTTTCTG
>CAZJYW010000021.1:0-7862 GCA_964550395.1 uncultured Candidatus Saccharibacteria bacterium | reverse complement strand
AGATTTCTTTAAAGGGGTGAACTTTCGCCCGCCACAAAATTTCGTCAGAATAAATGTTGCCAATACCGGCGATTACCGTCTGGTCCATCAAAACCTGTTTAATCTTGCCCCGGGGCCGACTAAGAGCCTCTGTAAAGTTTTCGAAAGTGAAACTTTTATCTAAAGGTTCCGGGCCCAGGGAGCTAAGCTCCTTTTTTAATTCATCTTTATTTAAAAGTTCGGCTTTGGCAAATTTTCTTAAGTCTGATAAAGCCAGCTGTTGACCACCGTCAAAGGTGAATAATAAATGGATATAGGTATTAACCTTTTCTGAAAGAGGGCCCGGTGGCGGCAGCCAAATATTTCCTTTTTTCTTCCACTTTCCTAACAACAAGTGACCAGTTAATTTTTGATGGATTAATAAAGTTTTGTTTCCTGAGAGATCAATAAGAATGTTTTTACCCCTTCTTCTAATATTTTCAATTTTTCTTCCTTCTATTCCCTTTTTAAAATCTTTGAAATCCCTCGGCTTTTTAATCATCTTTTGAAAATCAGTCCAAATATCTTTGATATTTCGACCGAGTATTTTTTTCTGTAAATCCCTAACCGTAGTTTCGACTTCCGGTAACTCAGGCATATGTCAATAAACCGAGCACATAAATTTTATGTGCTCGGTTCTTTTTTAAATCTCTAACTGTTGTTTCAACTTCTGGTAATTCAGGCATGCTTCATTATCGCCCTAGAACAGCTTTGATTTTATCGATAATTTCTCCAGGAGTAAAGTGGGCTTTAATTAGGTAGTCAACTGCTCCCATTTTGAGGCCCTTTTCCACGTCATCTTTTTGACCAAGATTGGAAAGGATAATTACTGGGATTGAAGCTAAGGTTAATTCTTTTTTCATCTGAGACAAAACCTCGAAACCGTCAATGCCAGGCAGGATTAAGTCAAGCAAAATTAAATCTGGTTTTTCCTCTTTTATCTTTCTTATTCCTTCCTCACCATCGACTGCTTCGGAAACTTCAAAATCTTCTTTAATAAGTTTCTGAGTGATTAACTCCCTTAAAAATTTATCGTCTTCAATGATGAGAATTTTCTTTGCCATACTATTTACCTATTTGTTTTACCACCTTATCAATTACTTCTTGAGGGTCAAATTCAGTTTTAATCAGCCAGTCCTTTGCTCCTAATTTTTGGGCTCGGTCCAGCTCTACTGGCTGGCCAGAATTAGAAATGACAATTACTGGAATTTTCTTTAATTCTTTATTTTTATTCATCTCCTCCATTACTTCAAAGCCTCCCATCTTTGGCATAATAATATCCAATAAAATAATGTCAGGTTTTACTTCTTGCATTGCTAGAATCCCCTCTTGACCATCTCTGGCTACCAAAGCCTCATAACCTTCGGCGGTTAATTTTCTCTGAAGAAGGTTAATCATTATCTCTTCGTCTTCGATGATTAAAATTTTTTTAGCCATAAATTTATTATAATTGAATTTTAATTAAAAAACCACAAAAATCATCTCCGGGACCAACACATCTCTTTTTCTCTCAGTTGACTTGCGATATATTTCTTTACCAAGAGATAACTCCTCGAATTAGATAAATTTCAGCCACTGATTGAACAATAAAGAAAACGGTCAACTTTTATCTTACTTTACTTCTTGTAGAAAAATAGGCAATAGCCAGCCACTGAACTATTTCCACAGCTACCACCATTAAAAAGCCTATTGTTCCTCCTTAAATAATTAAAAAGCATAACCGGAATTTCTACCGCCTCCATCGCCCCGATTATTATACCTCCCTTAATTAAAAGTTTGCAGGCAAATATCAGCCAAGTCTGGATTATATTTATTATAACAAAAATCAGTATAAAAAAGAATAGGAACTCGTCCACAAGAGGTCAAAATTCTTTCAAAAATTCTGTAAACTCTTCCTTTATTGGCAGGGTGAAATAAAAAGTAGCCCCTTTACCTTCCTCTGACTCGAACCAAATTTCCCCTCCGTGAGCCTCAATAATGTTTTTAGTGATGAAAAGGCCCAAGCCAGATCCTTCAGTCGCCATTCTCATTACATTGGCCCCTCGAAAAAATTTGGTAAATATTCTCCCTTGCTGATCTTTTGGGACACCAACCCCCGTATCTTTTACTGAAAGCTCTATTTTCTCTTTAACAGACCTTAAAGAAACCGTCACTCTTCCGCCAGCAGGAGTATATCTAATAGCGTTATCCAAGAGATTGTTGATGGTTAACCTTATTTTCTCCACATCTACTTTAACTTGAGGTAATTTCTTTTGAGGTTTTTTAAATTCGAATCTAATCTTCTTCTTTTTAATTTCGTCTTTAAAAGAGTTTATCACAAATTGGCAAATCGCCTCGAAATCGGCGAGAACAGGCTTGTAAAGATATCTTCCTTCCTCAATTCTCGTTATATCTAAAAGGTCATTAATTAAAGAAATCATTCTTTCATTGCTTTGATAGGTTTTTCCAAGAAAATTTCTTTGTTCTTTAGTTATCTCCCCCAAGTCTCCGTCTAAAAGCATCCTTATAGTCCACTTTATTGCTGAGAGCGGAGTACGGAGCTGGTGAGCAGCTAAAGAAACAAATTCAGTTTTTATTCGCTCGACCATCTTTTCTCGAGTAATATCGTGTAAAATAACTAAGGTTCCCATTCTTTTTTCTTCTCTTATTAAGGGGACAGTAGAGATTTCCAGGGTTAACTTTCCTTTAAGGAGCAATTCTTTTCTAAATATGTCTTTTATTTTTGGCCCAACCATCCCTATTAAAGGTTCGAGGGTAGGAAGAGTAACTAATTCTGAAATTGACCTGCCAATAATATCTTTTCCCTTAATATCAAAAAAGCTTTCAGCCTGGGGGTTTATTAAGGCAATTTTCTTTTCTTCATTAAAAACTAAAAGCCCGTCAGTAAAATTGGTAATAACTGCTAAGGTTTTATTTTTCTCTTCTTCTCCTTCGCTTCTCGCTTCTTCCACGTCCTCTAATATGTTCAATAAGGCAGTTCTGGATTTTTCTAATTCTTTAGCTCTTTCCTCTAAGTCTTTTTGATATTTTTTAGTTTTAGTAATGTCAACAATAGTTAAAAAATAACCAATCAGATTTTCTTCCCGGTCTCGCCTATTAACCAAAGAAATGTTTACCGGAATTGTTCTTTGATTTCGAACGGTTAGAATTATCTCTTTATTGATAATAGCCCTGCTCCTTTCCGCCTCCTTTTTTATTTTTTCTAATATTCTCTTTTCGCCAAAAATGAAATCAACAGATTGGCCGATTATTTCCAAAAATTTATACCCTGTCAAATCCGTGGCGGCTTTATTGACATCCGCTATAACCCAAAAAGGAGTTAAAGTGCAAAATGCGACGGGCAAAGCCTCTCTTAGTTCATCTAAATATTGTCTCAAGTCCTCAAAGTCTTCTTTTAATATTTCTAGCTCCAGCTCTTTAGGTTCTTTTTTAGCCATTGATATTTTTTACTTGTAAGTCCACCTTAATAAATATTCATGATAATCATCTCCTCTAAACATGCATTTGGTTTCTTCAATCTTTACTTCTTTCAGCCTTGGGTCTACTAACTTTGTTATTCCTATAAAAAAATGGCCCAAATAGAAACAGTAAAAGGGGTGCACTTTAAAATCCTTTATTCGTAAAATACCGTAGCCACTGCCACCTCTTTTTTCAATATTATGAAAACCAACTGCTTCAAGGAGGCCAACATTAAAATATCTTGCCCACAATCTAGAAGTAGCTTTAAAAATTTGCTCCGGAGAGAAAAAGTGTCTCATAAAAAACCTGACAATAAAAGAAATTTTCGTTGAAGTTTCCGCTATCTCAGCCAATTCTTTTCTTCCCCAATTAAAAGTGGTGAGAAAGGCATAAAAAGAAATCATTTTAAAACCTACCGGATACCATTTGGTCTCCTGTATTTCTTTATATTTTATAGGATAGCCCAACTTTTCTGTTTTTTTCTCCACTGCTTTTAACCCTTTTTCTCCTTTCTTCTTTAAAATATATTCTAATTCCCCCTTAAAAGCAGAGCCCTTTATCTTCCCGGGAATTTCCATCATTTTTTTTATTTCTTCAAATGACGGAATATAAATTTTTATAGGTGTTTTTCCCGTGATTCCTAATGTTTCCATTCTATTAAATATTCTTGATATTTATCACCTCTAAAAGGAGATTTAGTTTCTTTGACTGTAGCTTCTTTAAATTTTTTCACCAACTTGGTCATCCCTAATAAAAAATGGCCCAAATAAAAGAAGTGCACAGGATGCAATTTAAAATTTTTAATTCTAACAATTAAAAACCCTTCCTCTTTAGAATCCTTAAATTCAGAGACTTCGGCTTCGCCAACGTCAAAAAACCTTCGCCACAATCTTGGGGCAGAAATTTTGGCTATTTTTTCAGGGACAGCAAAGTATTTCATTAAGAATCTGATTATGGGAGAAAATTTCGCCACCTTTTCTCCAAGTTCAGCGAAATCTTTTTCTCTGAAATTAAATTTTTCCTGTAAAATATAAAAAATTTCAATGAATATACCGGTGGGATACCACTCTGATTCTCGTATTTCTTCTGAAACAAAGGGCAGTCCTAGAATTTTAGATTCTTTTTCAATTACCCTTAACCCCTCTTCTCCAAGCATCTCTTTAACTACTTTAATAATCCCCCCTTTAAAGGGCATCCCTTTTATTCTGACCGGGCTTGAAAGTGTTTTTTTAAGGTCTTCTTTTGTGATTTTATAATCGTTTTTCACTCTTTCGTTTTAACTTTTTAATTTCTTCTTTTAATTCAATCATTTTTAATTCCCGACCGACGGCCAGTCGATGAAATTTCTCCAACTCTTTCATCCTTTCATGAATTTCTCTGGTCCTTTCCTCAATAATTTCTTCCTGGCGCTCGGTCAGATCTTTTAACTCTCTTGTTCTGGCTTCGACTTTTATTTCAAGAATGGTTTTTGCTTCTTCTAATTCTTTAGTTCTTTCCTCCACCTTTCTCTCCAGCTCCGTTGTATAGGTGCTTAAATGGTCTGTCATTTCGTTGAAGGACACAGCAAGCTGACCGACTTCATCGCGGGAGGTTACTTCTGCCCGCAGGGCTAAATTTCCACCGGCAATCGCTCGGCTTGTGGCCGTCAATTGTTCAATTGGTTTGGTAATTCTTTTTGAGAGATAGGTGCCAAGTAAAGTGGCCAGGATAACGCCCAGAATAATGATCCCTATCGATAACCCTAATCCTTGAATCACTGTTTGGTATGCCTCCCTGATTGGCAATTCAACCAAAACTGCCCAGTCGGGTACGCCAAGGGGCACATAGGTAGCTAGAACATAGACGTCTTGGATGCCTTTTGATATTTCAGCCTTGCCCTCTTCGAACGATTCTTCATCTTCAACAAATTTATTTACCTCTCTTAGATAAGCTAAATTTTCTCCTCTTAAAACCCGGCTAATATCACTAAAGGCTATCAGGTTACCTTTCTCGTCAACCACATAAGCCAGGCCTTCCTTACCAATCTTTATCTCTGTTACTAGGTCCCACATAAATTTCAAGTTCATTTCAGCCATCAATATTCCTTTAAAATCGCCGAAAGTATCGGTGACCGGAACAGCTATTGTCATCATTGGCTCGCTGGTTATTTTATCAATATATACAGGGCTGATATATGTTTCTTTCCGGCTCATTTTAGAAAACAGCTCTTTTTTGTTATACTCCATTATTTGTTCTGATAATAACTTTGATAGACGAGAGACTCTTATTAACTCCTGTTCTTGGGTATCTAATAAAACTAACTGGCGAAATGAAGACTCTTTACCCAGCAACCTCTCTAATGTCAATTTCTCTTCTTCCAGGCTGGCAGCGGCCAGGTTGCCAAGGGTGCTTGCCTTTTCTAAAACACTAAATTTCTCTAGAATAAAACCCTTAACCGCATTGGCTGCATTTTGAGCTGTGAGTCGTTGCCAATTGACAATGATTTTTTGTTGGGCTTGGAAACTGAAATACATCTGCAGACTGCTGGCAATCAGCAAAACTACTACGTTCAAGGTTAAAAAAGCAATAATTAAAGTTACTGCCAAACTTCGGAATTTCCTTGTTTTTTTTGCCGCGCTAGAAATTGCCATAATAATTTACTTTATGTTTTATTAGAGACTCTTTAAATTTGGCGATTATTTTAATTAATGCGTATCAGAAAAATTTTACCAAAATTTTTCTGAGTAGGGTTTCTAACGAAGCTTACTTTAAGATTTGGTATTTTAACGAATTACCTCAATTGCCCTCTCCAGCAAACCTTCGGACACCTCCAGTCCCAACTCTTGAGCCAATTTGTGGTTGAACTTCAGGAAGCTCTCGGATGAGACAACCATGATTGTGCCAGCCGGAGTACCTTTGAGAGCCTTATCAGCCAGGGACGCTGCTTGTTCGCCTGTTTTAAAGTGGTCAATGCCAATGTCAAAAAGAGACCCATAGCCCCCCACCTCCATCAAAGCCCCACCTATCGGAATCCCATGTTCAGCCGCAAAGCGGGCCATTTCGAAAAAGGGTTCAGCCGTCACGCCAAGAGGTTCGGGTATGAGTAGAATTGCGTCTATGCTGATATCGCCTGATGCAGCGAGCGCCTCTAGACCATCCTTAACTTCTGCCGCATTGTCGGAGGGAAGCTCGGTCAATGTTACACCCGCGGCTGCCGCCACCGGGCCCAACGCCTCTAGTTGACTATTTACAATTGGGTAACCACGCTGATAGGGTATTAACATGTGCTTTGCTTCTGGTACCAGCTCGCGCATAATCTCAAAGCGCTGGAGAGCGATGTCTGGGCCAGGGTAGCGAACGCCGGTGATATTTCCGCCCGGCTTTGGTATACTTTCTATCAAGCCCGTATCTTCTATGTTGGCAACGGAGAAAACTACAGGAATATTTGTCCCCTGGGTGGCCACCTTGGCCTCTAAGGATGCCTCAGTAGGGAAGACAAAAATTAAATCAACCTCGTCAGTCACAAACTGCTGAAGGACACTCTGATACGCTGCTATATCAAAGTCTGTTTCCTGAAGGTCATAGATAATGTTTTTACCCTCGATATAACCCAACCTTTCCATTCCGGCCTTGAAACCGTCTGCTGCATCTTTGGCAAAAACCAGTCCAGACAGAACACCTACCCGATAAACCTTTTCTTCTTTTTCGGGGAGCAAAAGAAAGTAAACTCCAATAGCTACCAAAACAACCACTAAAATAATAATGGCTAATTTAGGTTTGAGCATAAGTTTTTTGGTTTTTTATTAGTTTTAAATTACGACCTTTGGTTAGATTTAACGGATTATCTCGTCCGCCCTCTCTAACAAGCCTTCGGGTACCTCTAGCCCCAGTTCCTGAGCCGCTTTGTAATTAAACTGAAAATAGGGTTCGGCTGAAACAACCGGGACAGTGCCAGCCGGAATACCTCTTAATATTTTGTCGGCCATGGGCGCTACCTGTTTTCCTGTGTTGAAGTTGTGAATATGCACGCCAAAAAGAGACGCGCAACCTTCTACATCCATTAAGGCGCCGGCATTGGGAATTTTATGATCAGCCGCAAATTTGCACATCACTAAAAAGGCATCAGGCGTCACATAAAGAGGTTCAGCTAAAGACAGAATGGCATCTATGCCAATATCAGTTGCGATAGCTCTCTCGTTAAGAAGGGCCTGGATTTCTGCCGCATTGTCAGCCGGAGCTTCTATCAAGGTTATACCCGCAGCTTCTGCCGCCAGATACAATGCCTCTAACTGGCTGGTGACAATAGGATAACCTCGCTGATAAGGTATCCACATTCGTTTGGCCTCTGGTGCCAGCTCGCGCATAATCTCAAAGCGCTGGAGAGCGATGTCTGGGCCAGGGTAGCG
>CAZJYW010000020.1:0-8088 GCA_964550395.1 uncultured Candidatus Saccharibacteria bacterium | reverse complement strand
TCTTGGTCAAAAAGAGCTGCTTCGCCCATAGAGTTTTCTTCTTTGTGCAAGATGGCAGCATATTTTTTATCTTCTGCCTTACAGCGATATTGGAATTCATATTCAGTTTCAGTAACGTATTCTGCTTCGTCTCCGCCTCTTTCTTGACATCTTGCTTGAGCAATGTTTTTTGCCACTGCTTCTGTAGGACCCTCCTCTTTTAAAACTTGAATTGCCCCTATGTCGCTGAAGCCATAAACAAATTTTATTGACTGGGCTTTATTGTTAAAATCAGGCAGGGTAGAAGAGCTTATCTGGTAAATTTTATACTCGCTCGTTTCGTCGCAATTTTTTCCAGCATAAAGATAAACTCCAGGCCAATGGTAAATTAATTCAATTGAATTGCCAGAAATATTCTTTATCTCCCCCGCTCCCTCATTGCCGGAATAAGTTAACTCTGAACAACTGCTATCAGAATAAACTTTGACGGTTAAATCTTCTGGTTTAGCGCGGAATTTTATACTCTGCAAATCCTGAGGGGAACCGTCTTCTCTTTTAGGGAGAATATTTTTAAGGTCAAAATATTTCCCTCCCTGGGTGATAGGAACCGGCGTATCAAAAAAGTCGTCGGGGTTGTCAACACAATTAGGGGTGACACAAAGATAAATGCCTTTCTCTGAGGTTTCGGCTGAAAGGGTTTCTGGAACTACCAATTGAGGATTAATAGTATTTAAAATTAAATAAGAAGAGAGAAGAATAATCAAGCCAAAAAATCCAGCCATAATTTGGTCTTGTCCATCTTTCATTTTGGTGGGGTCGCCAGCTGAAGTTAAATAGAGGATTCCGCCATAAACCATTGCTCCAAAAACGATTAGTCCGCCAATAATTATAGCAAGGGTAAAAATGTACTTTAGATAATCCCCAAGAGCAGAACTTTCAGTGATGGTAGGAGTTTCAACTCCGGGGACACCAAGCCCTGGATATTCGATTTCCAACTCTCTTCCTTTGCCCTGGGCGAGACAAAAACCGCCGGCTAAAAGAGAGATTAAAATAAATACGAAAATAATTTTTTTAAATTTTTTCATCTTTTTATAACCGACAGCAATAATAATTACCGGGATAACACCCCTCTTCCTGGGTTAATTCATCCCCTCCGGTCATTGTCGTCCATAAATTTTCCAGGCTGAATTTAATGACTTTCCATTGAAGCTGGAAATAGACTATCGGTTTTTTCCAAAAAGGGGCGGCTTTTAATTCTTCAATAAATTGTTCTATTTCCTTTAAATCTTCAGCCGCCTGGGAAGAGAAGCAAGCCATCTGGTCTTCTCCTAAAAGACCTAATTGATTCGCTTGTTGACAGGTTAAAAGATAGTTGCCAACCAGATTCTCGGCATATTCTTCAGCTGGAATCCAGCATAAAGCCAATTGACATCTGGCAAAATCCAATTGCTCCAGAAGGTAGGCCCTTTTTAATTTCTCCGGCGTGTTAGTTTCTTCAATATTATTTTTTAAAGTTTCCTGGGAAGCTTTAATCGCTTCATAGCCCCTGATAATTGGATTGAAGTAATCCCCGCAACAGCCGCGGCAGGAATCGACAGAACAATATTCATAACAATATTTGGTTTCCTCCTCGTCGTCTTTTTTGCAATATTTACAAGAAATTTCTTTTTCAATGGTTTTTTCTGGATGTTCTGGGTCAGGAACGTTAACCTTAAATGATTCGTACCAGCAACATTCCTCTTTATGTTCTTCCTGGCTGCAATATTCATTGCAGGAGATACATTGGGTATAGTCCTCGTTGCACTTTTCTGGATAAATCGATCTGCCCCTGCTTATTTCTCTGCCTAATTCTTCTTCACATTTTTCTTCATCAGGTTGACCTGGCTGAAGCGTTCCGGCGGTGATGCTATAATATTTGCGACAATTAGTTTCACATTTCCTTTCCCTGTCTTCCCAGTCAGCATAGCCCTGGCAATTCCACTTTTGATAATCGGTTAAAATTCTTTCTCCCCATAAAATCATATCTTCTCCGTTTGTAATTATTTCTTCAAAATTAAGCTGCATATCTATCGCCCGTGCAGCAGTATTATCCATTACTTCGCCAACCGGAATTTCTACTCCGCAGGTCCATTCGCCGGTTCCCCCTAAAGGCAGACAGGATTTATTGGTAAAATTTCCAATTTCAGTTTCACAGAAGGTCGGGCAATTGTAACAAACACAAACTCCGCTTTTCTCGTCGTACTCTGGTCCAGAACAATTTTCCGGGCAAAACAAACCTTCACAGGGATTTTCTTCCTCGTCGGCAGAAACTCCTCTTTCTCCAGTATATAAAAAATTGGGAATTAAAGAAAGAAAGAGTGAAAAGACGAGAATTATGATGGTTGATTTTTTAAAACTTACCATAATGGTTTGGGGCAATAAAAAGTAGCCGGGTCAAGTCCTTCTTCAACCCAAAAAACTTCTTTTTTGATATCTTTCCAGCTCGGTTCCCCCTCGATGTTAATGTCGGCAATGGTTGTTTCAGGAACTCTCATCTGGTCATAACTAATGGGCGGATTTTCGCAGTTTTGCATTAAATCTCTTCCTTCTAAAACCCAGGTTAAATCCTGACGAAAATCGTTGATAAGTTTAAGATTAGTTGTGGTTATAGGCAAGATAGATGTAAGTTCTTCCCACTGTTCTTCTTCGCCTTCTTTCCAGAATCCAATTTGGATTAAAACTTCTGTAAAAACTTCTTTAATATATTCATTCGCCAGAAGTAATTCAAAATTATATTCGGTTTCAGCAGATTTATCTTCCAATAGAATTCGGAGGACATTTTCATAACTCAATAAATTTTTAAGACGCCAGTCTTCTCCGGTTAAAACTTCAGCCAGCCCTTCTTTGCTTTTTACCAATTTATTCAAATTCTCCTCTTTTCTTAAAACCAAAACTAACTTCTTTCTTAATTCTTCTTCTTGGCTTAGTTTGCTGTTTAATTCGCCAACGGCTGAGTTAAAATCAGGATAAGGGATAGCTCTTCTTCCGGCGCTGTTTGGCTGCCCGGGAGTGCCGTAAATTGGGTTTCCTCCTTGGTCTAGACCGTTAATATAATCCGGCCTCCAGGATTCTTGGACTTTGGCCGAGAAATTAGTTGTCCAATTTTCCATATTTAAACATCCTTGGGGATTCATTCTTTCCATTGAAATTTTTAATTCTTTATCACCGCCAAACCAACCTGAACTGCAGTCCATTTCTTCAATCGGGTTGCCAAACTCATCATAAAGAATTAATATTTCTCCTTTATCAGCTAATTCCCCCTCGTAAACTAAATTAATTTCGGTGTCAGAAAATACATTTTCATTGTTGGCTAAAAGATAAAAACTACCAGTCGGAATTATGCTCCGGAGCTCAATGTCAATGGTCCCACTGACGGTTTTAATTCTCCAATTGCCATTTTCTGTTTCAAAATTAATATCCTCTCGAGTATTGTTGTATAATTCAATCCATTCGTCATTTGGGTTGGCTAAAGTCCCCATCCAGCCGATTTCATTAAAGGCCACTTCATTTTTTCTGATTCCTAACTCCCGCATCATTATTTTAGCTGCGTTTCTGTCTTGAGTTAATAAGCCGCTTTCAACTAAATACCTCATTACCAGGGGAATGCCTAGAATCTCTTTTAATTTTTCTTCGTCTATCGTTGTAAACTCTTCTTCGGCAGGGTCGCCAAGGAGAATTTTTTTAATTAAATCTTTAGTTTGAGTATTTTTAAATAGACAATCAATAACACCTATTTCTGGGGGGCAAGCATCGCCGGGGCAGCAAATTCTTTGATTATTTTTTAGAGCTTCAGTCAAAGGGAAAAGACCCAAGGTGAGTCTTAATTCTTTCAAAGCGGTTTTAATGTCAACTAAGTCCCGATAGGGGTCTTGTTCTTTTTCTTCTTCGCTGAGTAGGTTTTTATCGATTAAGCTTCTAACCAATAAATCTTCATAAGGTTTGGCTGGGTCATCGGGGTTACAACAGACCGGTTCTCCTTCCTCGTCTTCTTTGATGCAAATACAATTACAACGGTTACACCATTCTGTTTCAAAGCCGCAGGTTTCGCTGCAAGGACATTCTTCAAGAAATTCACAGCAACCATAAGGGCATTTTTGATAAGAATATTGACGGACCATTCCTTGTCCTTCACAACATTGGTAAGCGCCGCAACTTCCTTCTTCCCAACAGCCTTCATTTTGAGTGCCTTCACAACAAAGATTTCCTAAGGGGCAATTTTCCCAAAGCCCGGTTGCCTCATTCAAATCACAAATCTCTTTACATCCAGCCCAATCACAGACGTTCTTATCACAGCAATCCCGGCAGCAATTTTGGCAATCGTATAATTTTTGTAATTTTTCGACCGGTTCTTTAAGATTCTCAGCCTTAATTTGAATTGCTTCAGAAAGCCATTGAATACAAATTAATCTTTCCTGATTTTCTAAAAATTGGGTAGCATTACCATTATCATCAAACCGATAACAATCAGCCGGTTTAAATCCTGATGGGAAAGCCTCAGTTCTTTCTCCCCAAAGATTTTCAATCAAGCCGCCCAAAGGAATTTCAACATAGGTGGTTGGTTCAGGTTTGGAAGGGCCAGCTGCCGGCAGGCCGGTTGGCGTTCCTCCCGGCAGAGAAACTTCCCAGGCTACTAATTGAGGATTAATTGTGTTTAAAATTAGGTAGGCCGAAGCTAAAATTAGTAAACCTAAAAGGCCGGCAGATATTTGGGATTTAGCATCTTTGATCCGGGCGAGATTACCAGCCGAAGTTAAATAACGAACCCCACCATAAATAAAAGAGCTAAAAGCGATTAAAGCACCCAAATATAAAGAAAATTGGAAAATATACATAATATAATCGGGCAAGATCGTTTTGACGCCAGTTGGAGTTGGAGCTCCGGGGATTGCAGGGTAAGTAACCTCCAGAGGTTTTTGAGCCAAAATAAAAGATGCCCCCAAAAAGAGAAAAAGGAGCAAAATTAAAAAAAATAATTTATCTTTTTTTATTTCCATTATTCCATTAGTTCCTTTTTGGCTTCTTTAATTTTCAGCACTTCTTCGGGAGCGGTGGTAATTATTTGGTCTTCAGTATAAGAAGCCATTGATTTTATCGCCACATGTTTCTGGCCGGCAAAAAATATTCCCTCCCCTACTTCGGCTTCTAGCAATAAATATTTTTCTTCCTCAGTTAAGTCAAAAGTTTTTTTGACTATATCCATCGTAGCCGGTGATTGTTTCATTAAAAGCTGTAAGGAAGAATTAGTGATGATGGGCTGACCGTAAGCCGATTTCATAAAATCATTAACATCTTGAGTAACCGTAGTTACTCCCAACCAATATTTTCTGGCACGTTTTGCCATCCCAAACAGAAAGGAAGCTCCATCTTCGGTCTGCATCAACCACCAGGCCTCATCTACCACCAGAATTCTTTTTTTCAGTTCAGAACGAACCTTATTCCAGATATATCTCATAATGATAAACATGGCTATTGGCCTCAACTCATCTTCCATATCTCTGATGCCGAAAACGACAAAGGGTTTTTCCATGGAAACATTAGTTGGTTGATTGAAAAATTGAGCAAAAGTTCCTTTGGTGAATTTTCTTACCCTTCTGGCTAAAGACTCTGCTCCTTCCATCCCCTCCAAAACCGCTTCGAAATCCTGCATCAAAGGTATTCTTTCTTGCCAAAGACTGGGATCAGTTTCGGGGGTAATGTCTTTAGCGGCATAAGTTTCAGCCAGGGCCCGATCGATGATAGCATCTTCTTCGGGGGTTAATCCCCCAAACATGATTCTCAAAAGCCCAACCAGGTTAATAATGTTTGACCTTAAAACATCTTCGGGTTTTTCGTCTTCTCTGGGGATGGGCAAATCAAAAGGATTAATATGATTGGGAGAAGCTAAAGAAATATTAAAGAAAGAACCACCAACGGCATCTGACAAAAACTTATATTCATTTTCGGGGTCAATAACAATGACATCCACCCCTAACATTAAAGAACGAAGAATTTCTAGCTTTATAGCATAGCTCTTTCCTGAACCTGCCTTTCCGAAGCAGATGCTGTTCGCGTTCTCTAGGCTGA
This sequence comes from uncultured Candidatus Saccharibacteria bacterium, assembly GCA_964550395.1. Taxonomy (GTDB): domain Bacteria; phylum Patescibacteriota; class Minisyncoccia; order Minisyncoccales; family CAZJYW01; genus CAZJYW01. The sequence goes on along the minus strand of CAZJYW010000020.1, from coordinate 2,007 downwards.
AGCGGTCGAAAAGTATTAAAGAATTATTATGACGATTGATTCCGTATAAAATTCCTTCATTGGAGCTTAGGTCGAAAGAAACAAAAGGGAAAATACTGGATAAGGGGCCAGTATTCATTGAAGTATGAACCTGGAGCTGGTCTAATCCAGAAGGAGTGGAAGCAGCAAACCCTTCCCTTTGTTGATAGAGGGCAGGTTTAATATAAATTAATCTCGATTCCAAAATTGACCTTAAAGTAGTTTCCGTTTCTTTTAGTTCTTTTTGGCTATCTCCATAAATAGTTAAATAGAGACCGAGCTTAAACATTCTTTCTTGGGCGGTTTGTAACCTATCTCTTAAAGACTCAATGTCCCGGTAAGCAGTTTCTAAAGCCGGATCCCTAATTAATCCTTTTTCTCCTCTTTCCATCAGTTCAGCCTGAACTTCAGTCACGCTTTTTCTTAATTGTTTCAAAATCATTCCCGTTTCAACGGGATGGATGTGGAATCCAATATCCATCGGGGTATCCAGATTAATTACCGGAGAAAACCAGGACGTACTCAAATATCTTGGATAGGAGAAGATAAAAAAGGATTTGACAAATTTTTTCCCTAACTTTAAACAATCTGAAGATAAGGCAATTGAGGAGGGGGCAATAATATCTCTTGCTTCTACTGCTCCGGTTTCAAAAATTTTTTCCGGGGTTTCCCCTTTCTTTTTTAAAAATGGTATTTTAATAAAAGCCATAATTTTATCGAAGCACATAAAGCATTATGTGCTCGATTTATCTAATTAATTCGGGAGGGATTTCCGGGTAATAACCGACCTCAGCCTCTTCGGGATGATATAAACTCCAGAAAAGTTCAATCAGCTCGGAAGTATTTAAGGGAACGCATTGCAGCCCGCATCTTCGTAGTCCCAAAGCCACGAATTCCATTCTTTGCCAGAGTTGGGATTTACATTGTTGAAAGCGCTCTTCGCTTAAGGGAGGAGGTTGCTTTTTGAGTAAACCCATCATTTCTTTCATTCCGGGGATCTCCACTAAGGTGAAAGGAACTACCACAAAAAAACTTTTTGACATAATCCCTCCCCCGGCGATTAAATCTCTAATAAACTTTTGATATCCTGCAGTTTGAGTTTTAAGCAGCTCATTTTCTTGTTTTCTTTCTAACTCTTTTAATTTATCTAAGTAGCCAGTAATATTAAGCCTCCGAGACTGGACGACAATCTCTAAAGAAAAATCTAAAGAATTTAAGAAATTCTGAAATTGATAGACGATGGCGTTTTGTTCTTCTTCAGACTTTAAGGCAAAATTCAAAGAAGAGACCATTATTACTCCTCTCATTGCCTTATTCCTTAAAAGAATAACCCCTTCTCTGATTTGCTCAATTTCTAAAAATTGTTGAGTGGAAGCCGGCATTTTATTTAGTTTGGGTTTCGATTTTGGTTCTTATTTTTTTTAATTGGCTCCTTTCAGCGATTTTTAAGGGGAGTTCTTCTTCTGCCTCCTCTTTTTTTATTTTTTCTTTCTTAAGAATTCTTATTGGAACTTCTACCTTTCCCCAGATAAACATTTTTGGGGAAACGCTGAATTTTAAAAAATTCCCCAAAATAGCCGGTAAAGACCTCCCTCCAATTTTCAAAAAAGCCAAAGTCATTGCTCCTCCTCCCAAAATAAGGCAGGCGATTAAAAAAACTGAAAAAGGAACCGTGTAATAAAGAACAAAGCAGATTGCCGCAGCAATGCCAATAAAGCCAAACTGTCTAAAGGTTAGAGGTCCGATTATTTTTGGTTCATGCTCAATAAATTGAGGGAGAGTAAATCTCATATTCACTCAATTGGTTCTCGATAAGTGTCTTTTTTTGTCGGAGATTTTGGTTCTTCTTCTGGTGGTGTCGTTGCCTCCGGTGGCGGAATAATTTTTGTTGGTTTGGCTGGCGGAGCAATCTCTGTTTTATAAAGCTCTTCCAAAAGAGGTTTTACCGGGTAAAAGACAAATCTATTAATTTCCTGAGCAACTTTTTTA
>CAZJYW010000019.1:5303-8427 GCA_964550395.1 uncultured Candidatus Saccharibacteria bacterium | reverse complement strand
CCCAGATTCATTCGGGAAGCTACGCTCAAAGGATTCAAAATGATATCTACCGGAGTTCCATCTTCCATAAATGGCATTTCTTCGACTGGTAAAACTTTGGAAATCACTCCTTTGTTTCCGTGACGACCAGATAATTTATCTCCGGCCCGAATCGGTCTGATTTCAGCCACTTCAACCTCAATTCTTTTTATCACTCCTGGTTCCAATTTATGACCCAGCTCCCTCGAAAAAACTTTCACCCCAACCACTCTTCCCCGCTTACCATGTTCCATTAATAAAGAAGTGTCTTTAACATCCCTGGCCTTCTCGCCAAAAATTGCCCTTAATAATCTCTCTTCAGCAGTTAAATCTGCTTCTCCTTTTGGGGAAATTTTTCCAACCAAAATATCATTTGGCCCGACCTCAGCTCCTATTCTAATCACTCCTTCCTCGTCCAAATCTTTTAATTTTTCTTCTGAGACATTTGGAATATCGGGGGTGGTCAACTCAGGTCCCAACTTTGTTTCTCTTACGTCGCAACTAAAACTCTCGATGTGAATAGAGGTATAAGTGTCATCTTTAACCAATCTTTCGGAAATAATAATCGCATCTTCAAAATTTCCTCCCCGCCAGGGCAGAAAAGCAACTAAAATATTTTGACCCAAAGCTAAATACCCCTGAGAAATTGCTCCCCCATCAGCTAAAACGTCTCCCTCTTTGACTTTTTGTCCCGTTTTCACTCGCGGTTTTTGGTGAAAACAAGTGTATTGATTAGTTCCGATAAAAGTCTTCAAATCATAAACTTTTAGCTTTTGGCTTTTGGTTTTTGGTTTTATCTTAACGTGGTTGGCATCCACTTCTATAACTTTGCCATCTTCTTCGGCTATTATTTCTTGGCCAGAATCTCTGGCCACCCTTTCCTCAACCCCGGTCATCACCAAAGGAGCCTCTGGTTTTAAGAGAGGGACTGCTTGCCGCTGCATATTTGAACCCATAAGCGCCCGGTTCGCATCGTCGTTTTGTAAAAAGGGGATTAAAGAAGTAGCAATGGAAATCGATTGTTCTGAAGAAACATCAATAAAATCAATTTTATCTCTATCTGCTACGCCTGGTTCGCCTTTAATTCTGGCTTCAACTTTTTGAGGAATAATATTTCTCTTTTCATCAATTGGCACGGAGCCAGAAGCAATATTATACCTTTCCTCCTCATAGGCATTTAGATAGTGGACGTCAGATGTCACCGTTCCTTTTTCAACTTTAAAATAGGGAGTTTCCAAAAAACCGTAGGGATTGATTCTGGCGAAAGAAGCCAGGTGGCCAACTAATCCAATATTAGGCCCTTCCGGAGTTTGAATCGGGCAAATCCGGCCATAGTGAGAAGGTTGAACGTCCCGGACTTCAAATCCCGCCCTTTCTCTGGCGAGACCCCCGGGTCCGGTAGCCGATAACCTTCTTTTATGTTCCAATTCAGCCAAAGGATTTTCATTATCCATAAATTGGGACATCTGAGAGGAGGTGAAGAATTCTTTAACTACGGCCATGAATGGTCGAGGATTAATAATCTGAACCGGAGTTAGGGTATAAATATCTAAAGTTGACATCTTATCTTTAATTATTCTTTCCATTCTCATCAATCCCACCCTTAATCTGTTTTGTAAAAGCTCAGTTATGGTTCTCACTCTTCTGTTGCCCAAATGGTCAATCTGGTCCGGTCTTCCTTCAGGATTATTATTCAGCTGGATTATCTCCCTGAGCACCGCAATAACATCTTCTAATTTCAAAACCCTATCTTTTACAGTAATCTCAGATTTCTTAGTTAACTCTGGCAATCGCTGACCCATTCTCCATCTTCCCACCTTCGAAAGGTCATACCTCTCAAAGTTAAAGAACATGTTTTCAATCAGCTCGCGGGCTGTATCCGGTGTCGCCATGTCTCCTGGCCTCAATCTTTGGTAAATCTCAACCAAGGCTTCAGCCTGATTGTGAGTTGTGTCCCTCTTTAAAGTCTCTTCAATATAATCTATCGCCGAGCTCGACGAAGCCGAGCGAGGCGCGAGATGAGGCGAAGTTTCAGCGAGCTCTCCTTTATTTACATCTTGAAAAAGCTCTTTTATGGCGAGGTCTTTTTCAATCCCAAAAGCTCGCAAGAGGCAAGTGGCTGCCAATTTTCTTCTTCGGTCAATTTTTACTCCAATAAAACCAGAAGGTTCGGTTTCAAATTCTAACCAGGCTCCTCGATTAGGGATAATTTTGGCTCCAAAATAATTTTTACCTCCTGCTGTTTGGGCAGTAAAAAAAGCTCCCGGGGAGCGAATTAATTGAGCAATAGCCACTCTCTCTACTCCGTTAACAATAAAAGTTCCCCTCTCAGTCATCAGGGGGAAATCGGTTAAAAAAACTTCTTGCTCTTTGATTTCTTTGGTTTTTAGATTGACTAACTTTGTTTTAACTCTCAAAGCTACCTCGTAAGAATCATTATTTTGTTTGGCTTCCAGGTCGGTTTTATATTTTGGCTGGTCTAATTTGTAATCCAAAAACCAGAGCTCAAGCTCTTTTCCGGTATAGTCTCGGATTGGAGAAACTTCTTGAAAAAGCTCTTTTAAATCTCTTTCCCAAAACCTTTGCCAACTTTCCTTTTGCATCTCCAATAGGTAAGGCAAGGGAAGAGAAACTTTGGCTTTCCCAAAATTTTTAATTTTAATTTCCTCCATAATTTAAATAAAAAAATTATAAAAAACCCTAAATTGCAGTTTTTAGGGTAAAATCATTATTAAATTTTTAGTGATTTAAAAAAGGGGTCAAGTCTAAAAAAAGGTAGTGCTTCTTATAAAATCAATTTAATTTTACTCCTTTCATTAAAAATGTCAAGCAAGAGTTACTCCTCATAAATTGTTGCTTTTTTAATAATAATTTTGTAAATATTCTCAATGAAATCTCCGCCAGCATAGCCGATAATAAAAGCTAAAGCCGGACTGAATGCATCTGAAAAAGTAAATCCCACTCCCTTAATGGCCCAAACTGCCACCAGCCCGATAATTCCGGAAGCTATCATCGTTCCTATAAAATATCCTGGCTTAAAGGGGACATCCTTGTAAGAAAATCGGTGCTTGATAAAACCAACCAATCCCCTCACCAGTCCCCCGCC
>CAZJYW010000019.1:0-5203 GCA_964550395.1 uncultured Candidatus Saccharibacteria bacterium | reverse complement strand
GGATTTTGCCATTTTAAAGTTATTTGGCTATCTCCAGAGATTGCTTCAAAATTACTGACATTGGCAGGCGGAGCAATGTCGGGGGGAGCTAAGGTTTTAAAAGTTCGGTCGCCAGAAGAGGTTCTATTTCCTCCTCTATCAATGGCTATTATCTCAAAGCGATAAATTGTATTAGCTAAAAGACCATCAAGTAAGACCGAGTGGGAAATAAGAAAGCTCTTCCCAATAATGGTCTTTTTATAATCTAAAGTCAGTCCGTAATTAATCTGAGGAACTGCTAATTCATTAGTTTTCCAACTAATTCTGACTGAATTCCGGGTAATCTCAGCAATTTCTATCTCAGAAATTATTGGGGAAGTGAGATCGGGCGGAATAAAAACACCCCCTCCAGGCACTACCTCCTCTTCAGGAGGAGCTGGGACTAAAGCTTCTATATCAACTTCTCCGCTGTTAGCCTGAATAGAAATTGATAAGACAAAACTTGACCCAAATAAAAAAATACCGAGAAAAATTATCCATTTTTTCATCATAAAGAATCTGAGGGAATGTCTTTTGCCTGATTTTTTTCCCTCGAAACCATTTTTCTTTGAGTTTCTTTTCTGACAATTCCCTGAGTTGCTTTTCTAATAATCCATTGATTATACTTTTTAATGCCAACGATTAATAAGAATATTAAAAGAGCAGTCCCAAAAACCGAAACTAAAATCAAATGCCAGGGAAATACCCAGAATATAAGGCTGACTTGAGCTCTCTTTCCCTGGGTACCGTATTCTAAATCCAAATCCCCTTTATATCTTCCAAAAGCAAAATTATTTTTCTCTACTTTTAATTTTTCAAAAAATCCTTGAGGAGGGCTCTCAAATGGATTTTTGACCCAGGAGCTTTCAAAAAGCCTGATAGTCCCTGGCAAAACATTTCCTCCTTTTCCCATCTCTGGTTTATTAACATCTACCTCACCTGCCGTCCCGCCAAAAATGTTTTTAATCAAAATTTCTCCCTGAGGTTTTAAATGGACATTACCTGAATTTTCAAAACGAATCAAAAAATCAACCGGTAGATATTCATAAAATTTCTTTTCATCTTTCAAGCTAAACTCGAGCAATCTTCCTGCCTCTTCAATTTCACCTGAAATCCTAAGTAAAACCAAGCTCCCTACTTTCCCAGCTAAACCTATAGCTGTTCCTTCTTCTGCTTCCGGAGGCTGGGTACCAAAGAAAACAGCGGCATAATGGCCTCCGGGATCAGCCCAAGTTGGAACATTAACAGTAAAGGATATTTCTTCCCAGACAAGAGGTAAAACAGTAATTGGGCCTTTTTCTATTTCAATCCAGTCAGCTAAATCTCCCTCTTTTTCTCCCGGAGCAAAAAAGACTGGTTCCCCTTCTTCTCCTGCCTTAGCCGTAAAATCAGCCGTCGAAATCCAAACCGTTATCTCAGCAGCGGTTTCATTAAAAAGTTTAATACTCTGCCTCGGGCTATCTCCAGGATTAGCTCCCAATTCAAAAACCGGCGGCGAAATGGTCAAAGCCAAAACCCCTTGAGCTAAAAGCACTCCTCCAATAATACAAGTTATAACGAGGATAAACTTCCTCATAAATAATGTCAACTATCAACAATCAACTACCAACAATTAGAACTTTCCGGTGGTAACCAGAGTTAAAGTGGTGGTGTAGGTTCCGGATTCAGTGGCACCATCAATATTGGCAATAGCGGAAATGGTGAAGGTGGTGGTGTCTGAAGGGCCGGCACAAGAAGCAATGGTATCTCCGGTCAGAAAGGCAAAACTGTCAGCCGTAGCATATTCACCAGCTGCTGCTCCCGAACCTCCTGAAGGTTCAGCTCCCACATTAGGAGTAGCATTGTCCTTTAAGTTTAGGCCAAACTGCTCGCTTCCGACAGATGAAGCAGCTTTAGTTCCTCCAATGGCAGTGATAGTGTCTGAAGCAGCATTAGTTAAAGTGGTCCCAGAAATATCAGCCACATAACCAGAACCAGCATTAGTAGCGACAGTAAATTCGGCAGTATCGCTGCCGGTAGCCGAACTGGTAAGAGTTCCCAAATCTATTGCGGCATCAGTGATGACAAAAGTTAAAGTCGGGTTAACTGTGCTGGTTACCGAAATCTGCTCGTCAGCAATAATATCTACAGCAATATCTTTTGTATCGACATCAGAAGTTCCATTATTTGTTTTGACCGTAATAATCCCGGTCGTGGCAGCAGTAGGAGTTCCTAATTCTCCAACAAGACCAACAATTTTGACTCCATATTTGATAGCAGTTAAGTCATCAACACCAGTTACGGTAATGGTATCGTAGCTACTTGCTCCTACTCCTGCAGCACAGGTACCAGCTAATGTTCCTGGTAAGGAAGTAGCACTATCTTTAGTACTTCCAGTCACCGTCATTGTCCCATCCGTTCGACACCAAAGTCCATCATCAGCATCTGGAAAGACTAAAATTACTTTATTAACACCTGCTCCTCCCGAAACTGCAGTGGCACAAGTAAATACCACTGTGTGCTCAACCCCAGTTGTTAAGCTGGCTTTGACCCGATTTAGATAATCAGCAGCCGTAGTCAGGGTTGCAGCCTGGGCAAAAGGAGGAACTGGCGTCATCAAACCAATCAAGGCCAAAATGACAATTATTGCACTAACCCTTAGAAAATTTCTTTTTATCATTTTTTCTTTTTATCTTTTTTGTTCTAATATTTTTCGCGAAGTAATGCCCCCGAGGGCTCGACCTTTAATTATTTTACCATATTTTCCATAAAACATGAGGCACACAACATGGAACATGTAACCCAGGAATCGTCTTGCTCGTATTTTATGTTTTATGTTTCAAGTTTCGTGATGGTTGTCCAGAGCATTGCACCGATTTCCTCAGCTAATTTCATTGCCTTTTCGTAATCTTCTTGAATTAAATATTTTTCTATTAATGAGAAGTGTAAAAGATATTTAGTTTCTTTTAGTGAACCGTAAGCAATTTCTAAAAAATTTTTATGAACTTTATTTTTTCCACGAGCATATCCCTCAATGTAATTCAGAATTATAGAAAGGGCAGCTCTCCTTATCTGTGAGGTTACTCCATATAACTCTTCCCTGGGGAAATTTCTTGTGCTTCGATAAACTAAATGAACAAATTCATCCATTTTAGTTTTTAATTTATCGTGAAATAACTGTTCCATGCTTTAAGTTTCATGTTTCATGTTTAGTATTTTCCTGTGGCAATCAAAGTTAAAGTAGTAGTATAATCACCGGCTTCGGTGACAGCACTAATATTGGCAATATAGGAAATGGTGAAGGTGGTGGTATCTGAAGCGCCCGAGCAAGAAGCAATGGTATTTCCCGAGATAAATTTGAAATTATTAGCTGTATCATAACCGGAAGCTGCTGCTCCCGAACCTCCCGAAGGTTCAGCTCCGACATCGGGAGCAGAATTATCTTTCAAGTTGATGCCAAACTGCTCAGTGCCTGGAGAAGAAGCAGCAGATGAAGTCATAGCATCAATGGTGTCTGAACCAGAAGTCAAAGTGTTCCCAGAAACATCGACTACATAACCAGAATCAGCATTGGTTGCAACAGTAAAAGTAGTGCTGTCTTTGGAAACAGCAGCCGAACTTAAAGTCCCTAAAGCTGCCGTCAGGTCAGAAATAGAAAAAGTCAGGGAAGGGTTAACGGTAAAAGTTCGGGTGCAGCCTTGTAAGTATTCGACAGTAAAGGTTCCGCCAGAAAGAGGAGTAGCATCGCAATCATTGCTATCGTCACAGACTCCAAGCCAATAACTTTTAGCTCCAACATCGGCTGCTTGGGCAGTATAACTACAGGTATCAGTGGTAGTTGGTTCAATAACCCAATCATCTGAATAGCACCAACAATTAGTATAAGTGGTGCTATCGCAGTTAGTACAGCTGGAATCTTTACAAATATACATTTTGACACTACCTCCAGCAACAGGTTCTGACCAATTGCCAGTAAAAGTCACATCTCCCCCTACCCCCACTGGATCCGGCGAATCCGAAACGGTGGAAGCTGTCGGCACGGTGCTGGGCCAGGTAGTCTTGGGCGTGTAGTCGGTTTGAATATGGTTAAATTTTATCCAGCCGACGTTTTCGGCCCAAGCATAACCAGAAAAATTACCAGAGCTATCAATAGTTACTTGAGAATGAGTAGGGTGAAAATTAACCCAGCCAATGTTCTCTCCCCAGCCATAACCACCCAAATTCCCTGTTCCATCATTGGTTACTCCCCAGTTGGTAGCAGATGTATTTTCAGCTCCCGGAGTTTCATCATAATCAAGTTTTATCCAACCGACATTTTCTGCCCAGAGATAACCGGTTAGGCCGGCGCTAGCCACTTCTACTCCGCCATTTGTTGGTTGGAAGTTATTCCAGCCAATGTTCTCCCCCCAGGCCCATTTATAATCACCACTAAAATTAGGAGTGGTATTGTAGGCATAAGCAATTTGGTCAGCAAATTGGAATTTAAGAGTGTGAGTCCCGGCAATATTAACTAGATGAATAACCCCTCCTATTCCTTCACATTGCCAATTGGGATAAAAGATAACATCTCCGGATAAAATCTGGGGAGTTCTTTCTTCACCGCCGCAAGCTAAAGAAACGAAATTTAAATCATCAATACTTGCTTGGTCTTGAGGGGTAATGGTTAAATCAGCTTTACCTTTTGTTTCAAAGGAAACCGTCCAGTTATCCCCTGTTTGAGGATGAGAATAGACATTTAAGATAGTGATTTTTGGTTTCTCAACATTAAAATTGTCGGCCTTTGCAGCCCAAGTAAAATAAAGCCCGAGCGAAAGGAAGAAGATGATGATGGGAAGAAATTTTTTAGACATTGTATATAATCTCTTTTAAAAAAATCTGATTATTTGCTTAAATTAGCGATTCTACTCAGTGGCGGCGCCGAAATTATGATTGTCAAAAACATAGGGATAGTGATTCTTAACTCCTGGGGTATCAGTTATCAAAGCTGAATAGTTACAAGAAGGATTAGAGGCAGATAAAGAAGAAGCACACCAGGTATCTTCAGCTCCGCCATCGCAAGCACCGTCAGCAACTCCAGCTGTCTTACAAACCACCAATTTTACGGTATCAGCTACTGTATCAGTATCGGAATCAGAAGCAGTTGAGGAAAAAGTAATATCTGAACCCGGACTTACCGGGTCGGGAGCATCAGAAATGGTGGTAAAAG
>CAZJYW010000018.1:0-8489 GCA_964550395.1 uncultured Candidatus Saccharibacteria bacterium | reverse complement strand
ATGCTAATGAAAAATATTTAAAGAAACTCCAACCTTTAATTGACAGGATAAATTCACTCGAGCCAACACTCGAGAATTTTTCTAATGAACAACTTAGAGAAAAAACTAATACGCTTAAAGAGGAATTAACCCGAGGACGGGCCTCGGGCGACTTGCTGCCGGAGGCATTTGCTTTGGTGAGGGAAGCGGCCAAGAGAACTTTAAAACAGAGACACTTCGATGTTCAATTAATTGGTGGGATTGTATTACACGAGGGAAAAATTGCTGAGATGAAAACCGGGGAAGGAAAAACCTTAGCCGCCACCCTGCCTCTTTATCTAAATGCTTTGAAAGGAAAAGGATGTCATTTAATCACGGTTAATGATTATTTAGCCAGGAGAGATACGGTCTGGATGGGGCAAATTTATCATTTGCTGGGATTATCTACTGGTTGTTTGAATCATGACCAATCATTTTTATACGACCCGGATTATAAAAAGCCCGGTGAGGAAAAGGATAAAACCAGAGATGAACTCGGCAGTTTTAGAGTAGTAGAAGATTTTTTAAGACCGGTTTCCAGAAAAGAAGCTTATTTAGCCGATATTACTTATGGAACTAATAATGAATTTGGTTTTGATTATTTGAGAGATAACATGGTCTATGATTTGGCCAATCAGTCTCAAAGGGGTTTCAATTATGCCATTGTCGATGAGGTTGACTCGATTTTGATTGATGAAGCCAGAACCCCTTTAATTATTTCTGCTCCGGATATTGAGAGTTCAAAGTGGTACCAAGAGTTTGCCAGAATTATCCCAAAATTAAACTCAAAAAACGACTATGAAATTGATGAAAAAATGAAAGCGGCCACTTTAACCGAAGAGGGGATAAACAAAATTGAAAAGATTTTAGGAATGGGGAATATTTATGAGGAACGAGGAATAAAATATTTACACCATTTAGAGCAGTCTTTGAAGGCAGAAGCTCTTTTCAAAATAGATAAGCATTATGTAGTCAAAGATGGACAGGTTATTATTGTTGATGAGTTTACCGGAAGGTTAATGCCGGGGAGAAGATGGTCAGGAGGCCTCCATCAAGCCATTGAGGCCAAAGAAGGGGTTAAAGTCCAACCTGAATCCATAACCTTAGCTTCCATCACCTTCCAAAATTATTTTAGAATGTATCAAAAATTGGCCGGGATGACCGGCACCGCCGCCACTTCAGCCGAAGAGTTTGATAAAGTTTATGGTTTGGAAGTAATCATTGTTCCTACCAATGAGCCGATGATTAGGGAGGATTTACCAGATAGAGTTTATAAAACCGAAAAGGGGAAATTCGGGGCCTTGGTTAGAGAAATAAAAGAACGGCAGCTTAAAGGTCAGCCAGTTTTGGTTGGAACCACCTCAATTGAGAAGAACGAATACTTGGGAAAATTATTAGACAGAGAGGGGGTTCCCCATCAAATCTTAAATGCCAAACATCACCAAAAAGAAGGAGAAATTATTGCCCAGGCCGGTAAATTAGAAGCAGTAACCATCGCTACCAATATGGCTGGCAGGGGAGTAGATATAATTTTAGGAGGAAATCCCCCAGATGAGAAAGGAGCAAAAGAAGTTGTTGAGCTGGGTGGGCTCCGGGTTATTGGTACCGAAAGACATGAAGCCAGAAGAATTGATAATCAGCTTCGAGGAAGGTCAGGAAGACAAGGGGATTCAGGATGCTCCCAATTTTTTGTTTCTCTGGAAGATGATTTATTAAGAATTTTTGGGTCAGACAGGATAAAATCTTTGATGTCGATTTTAAAAATTCCTGAAGACCAACCAATTGAGGCCAATCTGGTTTCCGAGGCGATTGAATCTGCCCAATCAAAAATTGAAGGAATGAATTTTGATTTAAGAAAACACATTTTGGAATATGATGACGTAATGAATAAACACCGGGAAGTAATTTATAAAAAAAGAAGGGAAATTTTAGAGAAAGCCCAAAATTTAACTCTCAAACCTCAAATCTTAGAAATGGTGAAAAAGGCAGGTTTTTCAGAAGAGGATTATCAGAAAAAAGAAAAGGAGGTCGGAGAGGGAAATATGCGCCAGATTGAAAAAATTATTTCTTTGAGAACTTTAGATATGCTTTGGATGGAGCATTTAGAGAATATGGAATACCTGAGAGATTCCGTTAGATTAAGGGCTTACGGTCAGCAAGACCCTTTGGTTGAATACAAAAATGAAGGCCATAAAATGTTTCAAAGACTTCTTTCAACAATGGAGGCAAACATTGCCCAGACTATTTTTAGAGTTAGTTTAGTACCAAAACCAGCCGAACCCTCAGCAGTTAGTTCCCCGCACCAGAACAAGTTCGGTGCGGGGCAAGCTTCTGCTCCAACTCAACCTTTAAAGAAAAAGCCAGGCCGAAATGACCCCTGTCCTTGTGGAAAAATCAATCCTAAAACCGGCAAACCAATGAAATATAAAAAATGTTGCTATCCAAAATTCGGCTGATATGCTCTTTTTCCCTATTGGTTGTTTAATATTCGCTCTTTTTATTTTATCTTTGCCCATTTTATTCATTTTGGGTTATTTTCATGTTGTTACTCTCGGCTTCGAAAAACTTGGCTTTTCTCCCGAAACAACCATCTTGATACTTCTGGCAATTCTCATTGGTTCCAGTATCAATATACCTTTAGGAAAACAAAAATTAGTTCAGGTAGAAGAACCAGTTTTTTTTGGGTTATTTCGCCAGCCAAGAATAAAGTCTCAGGGTCTTGCCATTAACTTGGGAGGAGCAGTTATTCCGGTTTTAATTTCTTTTTATTTTTTATATTTGGGCTGGCGACAAAATTTATCTTTGGAGCCAGTTTTAGTTGCTATAATCTTGATGATTGTCATTGCCAAATTTTTAGCCAGAATTATCCCCGGCAGAGGAATAGCCTTACCTTTCTTTATTCCTCCTTTATTTGCCGTTCTTTTTGCCTTAATTTTATCGCCCAGCTTTGTTGCCCCCACTGCTTTTATTTCCGGAGTTCTCGGAACTTTGATTGGAGCTGATTTGCTAAACTTGAGAAAGGTTCAAAAAATTTCTCCCGGTTTTTTATCTATCGGTGGAGCCGGAGTGTTTGACGGGATATTTTTAGTCGGAATGGTTTCGGCCCTTTTAGCCGGCTTTTAATTTTCAAGATTTTATATTAGAATAATTTAAGTATGTCAAAGAAAAGAACTTATTTAATTATTGCTTTTATTTTTGTTTTGGCTTTTTTTGCTGGTAATTTAATTTATCCTCAATTTTTAAAATTACCCCTGCTTCCTGATATCCCTTTTAAATTGGGCTTAGATTTGCAAGGAGGAAGCCACCTGGTTTATGAAGCAGATTTATCCAACGTTGAGAAAGCGGAGTACTCCTCAGCTATGGAAGGCTTAAGGGATGTTATTGAAAGGAGGGTTAATCTTTTTGGAGTTCAAGAACCAGTGGTCCAGACCCAGGAAGCTCAAGGCCACTATAGATTAATTGTTGAGTTGGCCGGAGTAATTGACCCGGCCGAAGCCATTAAACAGATTGGTCAAACCCCCTTTTTGGAATTCAAAGAACAGAGACCGGAGGAAGAAACCCAAAAAATTTTGGATAAACAAAAAGAAATCGAAGGCAAGAGTCTTGAAGAACTTCAGCAAATTGAAGGCTGGTATTTAGCTTTTGAAGACCCTTATTTCCAATCTACTTCCTTAACTGGAAAATATTTAAAGGGGGCGGAAGTCGGCTTTGAGCAGACTGCCACCTACAAATCCTTAGTTTTACTCCAATTTAATGATGAAGGCAGCAAAATTTTTGAAGATTTGACTTCCAGAAACGTAGGAAAACTTTTAGCTATCTATATTGACGAGCTGCCAATTTCGGCTCCGGTTGTTCAGGAAGTAATTTCGGGGGGAAGGGCCCAAATTAGTGGTGACTTTACAGTTGAAGAAGCCAAAGCTTTGGTCAGGAATCTTAATGCCGGTGCCCTGCCCGTGCCAATCGAGTTAATTTCCCAGCAATCAGTGGGACCGACTTTAGGTAAAATTTCTTTAGAAAAATCTTTAAAAGCCGGGATATTAGGGTTTCTGGCTATAATTTTATTTATGACTCTTTTTTATAGACTGCCGGGAATTTTATCCGCTTTAGCCTTGGGAATTTACGCCGCTCTAGTTTTATCTTTATTTAAACTTATCCCGGTTACCTTAACTTTGGCCGGGATTGGAGGGTTTATCCTTTCCGTCGGCATGGCTATTGACGCCAATGTTTTAATTTTTTCTCGAATGAGAGAAGAATTAAGGGGTCAAAAGTCGTTCGCCCAGAGCGTAGAAGATGGATTTAATCGAGCCTGGCCTTCAATCAGAGATGGAAATCTTACCACCTTATTAGTGGCGATGATTTTGTTTGGTTTTGGAACCAGTTTTATTAAAGGATTTGCCCTAACCTTGAGTTTGGGAATTTTAATTAGCATGTTTTCAGCAATTTTTATTACTAAAAATTTTTTAAGGTGTTTCATCGGAACAAAATTAGAAAAAATAAATTGGTTATGGAGATAATATGCAGATAGCTTTTCTAAAATATAAAAAAATTTATTTCATATTCTCTGGAATTTTAATTTTAGCCAGTTTGGTTTGTTTAATTGTTTTCGGCTTAAAACCGGGGATTGATTTTACCGGCGGTAGCATTCTGGAAATAGAATATATTGAAGAAAGGCCTTCAAATCAGGAAATTAAAGAAACCCTTTCTGATTTAGATTTGGGTGAAGTTTTAGTCCAGCCGACTGAAGAGAGGGGGACAATTCTTAAAATGAAAGATATTTCCGAGGATACTCACCAGCAAGTTTTAGAAAAACTAAGAGAAAACGAGGAGGGCGAAGAAGATGAATCTTCTTCTTCCCCCATCGCCGGCGCTCGGGAGTTGGAAGAAAGACGTTTTGAATCAATTGGGCCGGTGATTGGCCAGGAGTTGAAAGATAAAACTATCATCGTTATTATTTTATCTCTTTTCTCTATAGTTTTATATATTGCCTGGTCTTTCAGAAAAATTTCCCGGCCAATTCCTTCCTGGCAATATGGCATGGTTTCTTTACTCGCTCTTTTTCACGATGTTTTAATACCAATTGGAATTTTCTCAATTTTGGGAAAATATCAAAATGTCCAAATTACCATTCCGGTTATTACGGCTTTACTTGCGGTTTTGGGTTATTCAATTAATAACACGGTAGTAGTTTTTGACAGAATAAGAGAAAATCTTTTAAAACACGTAGGCACCTATCAGGAAATAGTAAATAACAGCTTGAATCAAACTTTAACCAGGTCTATCAATACTTCTTTGACCACCCTTTTTGTTTTGGTAGCCATTTTCTTTTTGGGCGGGGAAACCTTAAAATATTTTGCCTTAGCTTTAATCTTGGGAATCATAGCCGGCACCTATTCTTCAATATTTTTAGCCAGCCCAATTTTAGTAGCCTGGTTGAGATGGCGAAAAAGGGTTTAAAAGAGATATTCGGGCAGGATTGCCTCGGGTGACACGCAGTCAGCTTAAGAGGTAAAATTAAATTCATTTCCAGCTGCTGCTATTTCTCCCCAGCCCTCTATGCTTATATGAAAATAACATTGTGCTTAGAGGGCTGGGTGCGAAGTGTCCCCCTCGGCAACTGCCCTCAGGTTTCAGATTAATTTCATCACTCAGCCCAATTTTAGTAGCCTGGCTGAGATGGCGAAAGCGAGTTTGACAAAGCTTCAGGAAAATGATATAAAAATATAATATGTTGTTCGACTATGATAAAATTTGTCAAAACCTGGTTAAAGACTTGCCCCAGAGGCAGAAAGAAGTTATTTCCCGCCGTTTTGGTTTAAAAACCGGTCAAAAGGAGACCCTGGAAGCAATTGGAAAAGATCATGGTATTACCAGAGAGAGAGTCCGTCAAATTGAAGAAGATGGATTTTTAAGACTAGAGCCAAAAATCGGACAACTTCAAAAAACTTTCCAATATTTTACCGGCCAGCTTAAAAACTTTGGAGATTTAAAAAAAGAGGATATTTTGCTTCAGAGCCTGGGTGGGAAAAGGTTTCAATCCCAGGTTTGCTTTTTGCTGACCTTAGGACCAAACTTTAAGAAAGTCGGAGAATCTGACGAATTTTATTCTTTATGGACCATTAATCAAAATTCTTTAGTTTTAGCTAAAAAAGTTATTGATTCTTTTTATAATCAGCTTAAAAAAAATAATCGACCCCTAAGTCTGAAAGATTATATCCCCCCCGCCACCCTCGCCCTTTCTTCTAATAGACAAGCTTTACTCGCTTATTTAGAAATTTCTAAAAAAATCCAAAAAAATTCTGAAGGCCTCTTTGGTTTTAAAAACTGGCCAGAAATAAATCCCCGAGGAGTAAAAGATAAAGCCTATTTAGTATTTAAAAAAACTCAGAAACCCCTTCATTTTAATCAAGTAGCTGAGTTTATCGATGGGGCCTTACCTCAAACCGTTCATAACGAACTAATTAGAGATGAAAGGTTTGTTTTAGTCGGTCGGGGTATTTATGCGCTACGCGAATGGGGGTATGAACCCGGTCAGGTAAAAGATGTTATTTCTAAAATTTTGAAAAAAGCTGGAAAACCCCTGACTAAAGAAGAAATTTTACAGGAAGTACTGCAACAAAGATTAGTTAAAGAAAATACTGTTTTATTAAACCTGAGCAATAAAAAATATTTCCTTAGGGCTTCCCAAGGTTATACGGTCAGAAAAGCTTAAAAATGCCTCCCGAATTATCTTCAATTTTTAGTTATATTTGGCAAACAATTCGAGCTTGGTGGTGGCTCGTTTTACCTTTTTTATTATGGAAGCCTTTTCTCTATTTCTGGCTCTGGTGGAGAGTAGAACTTTATTTAAAAAAGGTAAAATTTATTTTACTGGAGATTAAACTTCCAAAAGAATCATTAAAACCCATCAAGGCGATGGAAGAGGTTTTTGCTGGCTTTCATGCAATTCACGATGTATTCGTTTTTAGAGAAAAATGGATTGAGGGTCAAATTCAACTTTCAATATCTTGCGAGATTGTTAGTTTAGGCGGCGAGACTCATTTTTACATTAGGACTCCAGAAATCTACCGGAACATCATTGAATCAAATATTTATTCTCAATATCCCGAAGCTGAAATTTCTTTAGCTGAAGATTATACCAGAAATGTTCCTTTGAGTATTCCAAACAAAGACTGGGATCTTTGGGGTTGTGATTTTGTTAATTCTCGAAAAGAAGATGTTTATCCAATTAAAACCTATCCCAAATTTGAGACGGAAAAAGAGACTGAGGAAGAGAAAAGGGTTGATCCTTTAGCTGGGCTGCTTGACGGAATGGCCACTATTGGACCCGGCGAGCAAATCTGGCTTCAGTTTATTACTGCACCAGTTAGAGATGAAATTCCCTGGAGAAAAAAAGGGAGGGAATTAGCTGATAAAATAGCCAGAAGAAAAGCAATTACACCAAAAAAGCCAATGATTCAAGAAGCAGCTGAAATTTTGATTACTGGAAAAACACCTGAGGCGGAAGCCCAAAAAGAAATAGAAATCATCCCCCCGGAGATGAAATTGACACCCGGTGAAAGGGATATCTTAGTCGCTGTTGAAGAAAAAATTTCAAAATTTGCTTTCATTTGTAATATTAGATTTTTTTATCTTGGCAAAAGAGATGTCTTTTTCAAACCGAGGGGCAGATTTGTTTTCGGTTTTTTTAAGGAGGTTTCAACTGAAAATTTAGGAGGTTTAAAGATATGGAAGGACACCATGACTAAAATAAAATCAACCTTCTTCTGGTTTTTAGATGAAAGAAGGCTTTATATAAGGAAAAGAAGATTATTCAGATTTTACAAAGAAAGACTTAGTCCTTTGTTTCCCAGAAGTGGAGGCACCTATGTTTTAAATACTGCCGAACTAGCTACTTTATATCATTTTCCTAGTCGGGCCGTCGCTCCGGCTCCTGGCGTTCTTCGAGCGGAAGCCAAAAGAGGAGAGGCGCCCCCCGAGATTCCTTTAGAATAAATAGTCAAAGAGAACTTCGTTCTCATCTTCACCTTCGCTTCTTGCGGAAGCTCGGTCAATAATTTTTCAATTTATTTTAATGAATAATCAAATTACTTTTTTTGGCGAGACTACTTTTAGAAATCAGAGAAGAAAATTTGGAATCAAAACTGACGATCGGCGTCGGCATATTTATCTTGTTGGAAAAACTGGGATGGGAAAAACAGTGACGATGGAAAATATGGCTATCCAAGACATCCAGCAGGGCAAAGGAATAGGTTTTGTTGACCCTCACGGAGAGGTAGCCGAAAGTTTATTAGATTTTGTTCCTCAAAGTCGAATTAATGAGGTAGTTTATTTTAATCCGGCTGATTTAGATTTTCCAATTGCCTTTAACGTTATGGAAAAAGTTGATATCGCCCACCGGCATTTAGTGGCTTCGGGCTTAATGGGAGTTTTCAAGAAAATCTGGCCGGATGTCTGGTCAGCCAGAATGGAAT
>CAZJYW010000017.1:5718-8562 GCA_964550395.1 uncultured Candidatus Saccharibacteria bacterium | reverse complement strand
GATGAATAATTACAAAAAACAACTTGAAGAATTATTGTCCTTGACAGTCAAAGAACAGGCTTCTGATTTGCATATTTCAGTTAGCCACCCTCCAGTGCTAAGGATAGCTGATAGATTGGTTTCCCTTTTAAAAAAGAAAAAATTATCTTCAAAAGATACTCAAGGCCTGGCTGAGGCACTAATGGGCGAAGAGCTTTTCAAAAGATTCCTTAGAAAAAAAGAAGTTGATTTTTCTTACAGCTTTGAAGAGCGAGCCCGCTTTAGAGTTAATGTTTTTTTTCAAAAAGGGGAGGTTTCCTGTGTTTTACGATTAATCCCGGCTAAAATTAGAACTATTGAGGAGTTAAATGTCCCTCCAATTTTACACCAATTTACTCAGGCTACTCAGGGATTTGTCTTAATTGCCGGCCCTTCTTCTCACGGAAAGAGTACTACTTTGGCCGCTTTAATTGATGAAATAAACCATACCCGAGCTGACCACATCATTACCATTGAAGACCCTATTGAATATGTTTTTGAAGATGACCGAGCAATTATTGACCAAAGAGAGGTTTACCAAGATACTTTAAGTTTTGCCCTAGCCCTTCGTTCCACCTTTCGTCAGGACCCAGATGTGGTTATGGTTGGAGAAATGAGAGACCCCGAGACCATCGCGACGGCTATCACCGCGGCTGAAACTGGGCATCTGGTTTTTGCTACTTTGCATACCAATTCCGCTGCCCAATCTATTCATCGGATTGTTGATAGTTTTCCTCCCGAGCAGCAAAGCCAAATCAGAGCTCAACTATCAGGTTCTCTTTTAGGAATAGCTTCCCAGAGATTAATTCCTCGGATTAAGGGAGGCTTAATTCCGGCTGTTGAAGTAATGATTTCTACTCCGGCCATCGCTAATTTAATTCGGGAAAATAAAATTCATGAACTGCCTTTAGTTATTGAAACTTCAGCCGAAATAGGAATGATTTCTTTAAATAGAGCTCTGGCTAATTTAGTTAAAATGAAAGAAATTTCTTTAGAAAACGCCTTAAATTATTCCTTGAATCCGTCTGAATTAAAAATGCTCGTCCGAAGTTAGGTAAAAAATGAAATATAATTATCAAGCTAGAACAGAAAAAGGAGAAATTCAGTCAGGCATTATTGAGGCTTCTTCCCGAGAAGCGGCAACCACCCTTTTACGAAAACACGGACTGTATGTCACTATCTTGGAAGAAGTCGCCGCCCCCCCTCTTTATGCTAAGAAAATAAAAATTTTTGAGAGAGTTTCCGGGAGCGATATTGTTTTGTTTTCTAGGCAGCTATCAATAATGTTTAAATCTAAGGTTCCTCTGGTGGAAGCCCTGGGGGTGCTTTCTGTCCAAGCCCGAAACTCAGAATTAAAAGAAAAGATTTTAGAATTATCTGAAGAGGTGGAGGGAGGAACCTCTTTTTCCGGAGCCATATCTCGGCATCCTCAAATTTTCTCCTCTTTCTATGTTGCCATGGTCAAGGCCGGGGAAGTTTCCGGGACGCTTTCAGAATCTTTAGAATACCTGGCTGAGCATTTAGAAAGAGAATACCATCTCACTGCCAAAATGAGGGGAGCTTTAATGTATCCTTCTTTGATTATTTTTGTTGTTTTCCTGGTCGTGGCCTTAATGATTTTTTTTGTTATTCCCCATTTAAGCGAAGTTTTGATAGGAACCGGCCAGGAGCTTCCCGTCGTTACTAAAGCAGTCATCGGTTCAGCTGCTTTTTTAAGAAACTGGGGCTGGGTTATCGTTTTAGGAATTGCAGTTTTAACATTGGCCGGATTTAGATATTATCAAACTGAAAAAGGGAAAAAATTTTTTGATAAAATTTTTCTCAAATTGCCAGTTATCGGTCCCTTTTTAAAAATGCTTTATGTGGCTCGTTTTGCTGAGAACCTCTCTACTCTAATTTCGGGAGGGCTGCCAATTGCTTCAGCCCTCCAAACGGTGGGAGAAATTGTCGGTAGTACCCGTTATAAAGAAGTTATTTTTGATGCCAGAGATAAAGTCAGAAAAGGGGAGCCGATTTCCTCAGTCCTTGCTCGGGCTCCGGAAGTTTTCCCGCCGGTCTTTGTTCAAATGACCTTAGTTGGGGAAAAAACCGGTACCTTAGATAGCACTTTGATGAATATAGTAAATTTTTACAAAAAAGAGATAGACCGGACTATTGATAACCTTTTGAGTATTTTGGAGCCGGCCTTAATTGTTATTTTAGGAGTGATTGTGGCTGGATTAATGCTGGCAATTTTAGTCCCTCTCTATCAGATGGTCGCCTTCTAAGTTTTCCACATTTTTCTTTTGACTAAAATGTGTTATATTACATTAATATGCCAAGATTTTTTACTAAAAAACAGAGTTTTACCCTCATTGAGCTTTTGGTAGTTCTGGCCATTATTACTCTTTTAATTTCAGTTATTGTGGTTTCTACCGGTCCTTCACGGGAAAAAGCCAAAGATGCTAGGCGTCAGGCTGATATTAGAGAAATTATGAATGCTATGGGAATGTGTTATAGTGACGATGGCCAATATCCTGATATTGCCGTAGATGCTTCAAGTATGGTTACAAATACTTCTATTGCCTCGGGTGTCAAGACCTATCTTTCGCCCTTTCCTAAGGACCCTAATGGTGTAAATTATTATGGAAAGGCCAATGCCGTTACCCCGCCAGCAACCCGCCAGCAATATTGTATTTATGCAGTTTTAGGAGCCATTTCTCCGAGTACTTACTTTTGCGTTTCAGAAAAAGGAGTTAAGTCTTCAACTACTGCTCCTAGTCTAGGAGCCTGTTGCTACTAAAATTTTTTTAAAAATCAAAGGTCGAATTAACAATTAACAATTAA
>CAZJYW010000017.1:4129-5618 GCA_964550395.1 uncultured Candidatus Saccharibacteria bacterium | reverse complement strand
AATTAACAATGTTACAAATATTTACAAAGAAACATCGAGGTTTTACCTTGATTGAGCTGTTAGTGGTGATAGCTATTATTGGAATTTTAGCCAGTATTGTTTTAGTTTCTCTGGGTGGAGCCCGAACCAAAGCCAAGGATGCGGCTATCAAAGCCAATATGGATTCAATGAGGTTGGCTATGGAAATGTGTTATACAGATAGTGCAACTCTCTCCTATACTGGATGTGATAGTGATTCTTCTTATACTGCTTCTAAAAATGCTGCCGAAGCCCAGATGCCTACTGGCAAGACAATAACAGATGAAATCAATACCGCTGATCCTGCTGGTACGGCCTATTGTATCCAGGCTGAATTAAACGATGCCACGTTTTGGTGCGTAGACAGCATGGGTTATTCCGGAACAGACCATGTTTGCGATGCTGAAACTGCTGACTGTGCCGCTGACATTTAAGGATAGGCAGGAAATAAGACTGATTTAACTGCCCCGTTAGATAATTTTTTACATCTAACGGGGTTTTTTGTTTAGCTTAAAAATGTTAAAATGAAAGAATGGAAATTTTATTTTATATTTTTGTTTTCTTTTTTGGTTTGACAGTCGGTTCTTTTTTAAATTCGATAATCTATCGTCTTCAGATTGGCGAAAGTTTTTTAATCAGCCGTTCCTATTGTCCTCATTGTAAACATCAATTATCCTGGCGAGATTTAATTCCCCTTTTAAGCTTCCTAATTTTAAGAGGAAAATGCCGCTATTGCCAAAAACCAATTTCCTGGCAATACCTCTTAGTAGAATTAACCACAGCAATTTTATTTCTCTCATTTTTCATTTTTCATTTTTCATTTTTCATTTTTATCATTGCCTGCTTTCTAATCATAATTTTCGTTTATGACCTAAAATATTACCTCATTCCAGATAAAATAATTTACCCAGCCGTTGCCACAGCTCTTTTATATAATATTCTTTATTCATACTTCGTACTTCATACTTCATACCCTTTCATACTAAATACTATCTATGCTGCTTTTGGGGCAGCAGCTTTCTTTTTGATAATAGTCTTAATTTCCCGTGGTAAATGGATGGGAACAGGAGATATAAAACTTGCTTTTTTTATCGGTCTATTTCTTGGCTGGCCAAATATTTTAGTTGCTCTATTCTTAGCTTTTTTCATCGGCGCTATAATAGGATTAGGATTAATAGCCAGCCACAAAAAAAGTCTTCGCTCAGAGGTGCCTTTCGGCCCATTCTTAGCGGTAAGCACCCTTATTGCCCTTTTTTGGGGCCAAAATATTATTAATTGGTACTTAAACTTTTGCGTTGGCCTATGAGTCAAAAAGCTTTTACCCTTTTAGAAATAACAGTGGTGGTTGCCATTATCGGCTTGCTGTCGGTTATTGTTTTGGCTAACTATCGGGGGGGAGAAAAACAGTCTGCTCTTTTGCGTTCAACTCATAGATTAGCTCAAGATTTGAGGCGAGCTGAGGAAATGGCAA
>CAZJYW010000017.1:2722-4029 GCA_964550395.1 uncultured Candidatus Saccharibacteria bacterium | reverse complement strand
CCGAATGTTCTTCTCCTTGCGATTATGACCATGATTATAATCTTCATTTTCTAAAAATCCCAGACCAAGGATTTTATAACTACGATTTAGGCGACCCTACGATTTTTAAGAGAAAAATTACTATTTCCGATAAAGAAGATTTAGATAAAGACCCTGAAAAAGACCCCGAAGAAAAACCAGATCGCCTGAAAGTTTCGGTTGAAGTCCTCTGGAAAGAAAAGGGAAAAACCCAGTCAATCATTGCCCAAGAATATTTATATAACTGGACAAAACATGAATAAATCTTACACTCTAATTGAAGTTTTAGTAGCGGTTAGCATTTTTACCATAATAATTGCTGCTCCCACTGGTTTTTTGGTTGGTTCTCTTAAGGGACAGCAAAAAGTCCTGGCTTCCCAAAAACTTTTAGATAACACTTCTTATGCCTTAGAATACATGAGTCGGGCTCTAAGAATGGCAAAGAAAGAGCTCTCGAACGAGCTTGCTGCCGCTTGTCTCCTTGATAATAGCAATATTCTTTACGGTCATAATTACCAAATCACTCAAGGAGGAAATGGTTTAAGGTTTATAAGTTACGAAGAAGAATGCCAGGAATTTTTTTTGGAAAACGGCACTCTAAAAGAAAGCAAAGATGGAGCGATAAATAGTTTAACTTCGGATGATTTGGAAGTAATTTCTTTTAAAATTGGCCCCGATGATAGTTGGGACCAGAATGACAATGACCAACCCCGAGTAACCCTCTTTTTAGAAATAAAAGGGGGGAAGGGTCAAATGGAGGAAACCCGACCCCTAATAAAAATTCAAACTACCGTTTCTCAAAGAAACCTCGATGTCCAATACTAATCCCATAATTCATAATTCATGATTCATAATTCACAAAAGGGTATTTCGCTTTTATTTATAGTTTTAATTACTAGTTTGATTTTAGCGATTGGTTTGGGAATTAGTTCTCTTCTAATCCAAGAAATGAAGATAATGGGCGAGATTGGTTATTCCGTAATTGCTTTTTACGCTGCTGATAATGGAATTGAAGCTGCTCTCTACGATCTTTACCAGTCTGAATCCCCAATCCCTACTCATTCCTATCTATCTGATGATGCTGATTTGGGAAATGCTCATTACGATACCGAGGCAGAATGTTGTCATTTTGAATTTGAGAAATGTTCTTTTGGAAACCCTGATAATCCTGAAGAAGAAAGACCTATTTGCCCTTTAGGAATTGAGAATATTGGTTCTAACTGTGACGCCTTAAATTATTGTCTAAAATCACTGGGCAGCTATCAAAAAGTAAAAAGAGCAATCGAAAT
>CAZJYW010000017.1:0-2622 GCA_964550395.1 uncultured Candidatus Saccharibacteria bacterium | reverse complement strand
TTAAAGCACGAGCTTTATCAATTAGAAGAGCACTACCCAGAATTTATTACTCCTGACTCTCCAACTCAGAGAGTGGCTGGAGAGCCTTTAGAAGGATTTGTCAAAGTAAAACACGAAGTTCCCATGCTTTCGATAGAAGATGTTTTTTCCGAAAAAGAACTTTTAGACTGGGAAGGTTATCTAAAGAGATTGGAACCTTCAGCTAAATTAGAGTACTTTGCTGAATTAAAAATTGATGGCTTTGCCATTACTTTAATTTATGAAACCGGCATTTTAAAAGGCGGTGCCACCCGAGGGGATGGCAAAGTAGGGGAAGATGTTACCCAAAATTTAAAAACTATTGAAAGCATTCCTCTGAAATTGGAAATTTCTCGCTTATCGGGATGGCTTCCCGATAAATTGAATGGGAGAATTGAAATTCGAGGGGAGGTTTATATGGCTAAGGAATCTTTTGAAAAAGTCAACCAGGAAAGAAAAAAGAAAGGAGAACCGCTTTATGCTAACCCCCGGAATTTAGCTGCCGGTTCCATCAGGCAACTTAACCCAAAATTAGCAGCTTCCCGACCTCTGGAATTTTTAGCCTATGATTTAATAACTGACCTCGGTCAAAAAACCCATTCTGAAGAGCACCAGATTTTAAAAGCCCTGGGATTCAAAACCGATTCTTATGCCAAAATTTGCCAAAATTTAGAAGAAGCAATTGTCTTGTGGCGGAAAATCGCCAAAGAAAGAGTTATCTTACCCTATCTGATTGATGGGGTGGTGGTGATAGTAAATGACAATGATTTGTTTGGTAAATTGGGAGTGATTGGAAAATCTCCCCGGGGAATGAGGGCTTTTAAATTCTTTCCCAAGCAGGCGACGACCATTCTCAAAGATATAAAACTCCAAGTGGGCAGAACCGGAGCTATTACTCCGGTGGCTTATTTAAAACCAGTTGAGGTGGGCGGAGTAACTGTTTCCCGGGCCACTTTGCATAATGAAGATGAAATAAAAAGATTGGGAGTAAAAATTGGAGATACTGTCATTGTTGGTCGAGCCGGCGATGTTATCCCTGAAGTGATAAAGGTTTTGCCAAAATTAAGAACAGGCCAGGAAAAGAAATTTCAAATGCCAAAAACTTGTCCTGTTTGTGGAAGAAAATTAGCGAGGAAGGCCAAGGAAGTGGTTTGGCGATGCGAAAACCCGGATTGCCAGGCTCGTAGAAGAGAATTTTTGTATCATTTCACTTCAAAAAAAGCATTTAATATTGAAGGCTTGGGACCAAAAATTATTGACCAACTAATAGATGAAAATTTAATTTCTCGGCCCCCTGATATTTTTGAACTAAAAGAAGGAGATTTGTTGCCCCTGGAAAGATTTGCCGAAAAATCAGCTCAAAATTTAGTCAAAGCTTTTTCAAACAGTAAAGAAATAACTTTATCCCGTTTTATTTATAGTTTGGGGATTCGCCATGTGGGGGAGGAAACGGCAATTGATTCAGCCAGGTACTTTGGTTCAATTGATGAATTAAAAAAAGCCTCGAGAGAAGAGCTAGAAAAAATCCCTGACATCGGAAGCAAAGTTTCTGAAAGCATATATAATTGGTTTCAGCAAAAAAGAAATCAAAAACTAATCGATGATTTAACAAAGGTCGGGGTGAAAATTTTACCTTCAGAAATGGTTGGTAAAAAACTCCAAGGACTTACTTTTGTAATTACTGGAACTTTAGAGTTAATGAGTAGAACCGAAGCCGAAAAGAAAATTCGTCTCCAGGGCGGCCATCCTCTAAACTCTCTCTCAAAGCAAACCGATTATCTGGTGGTTGGAAAGGAGCCCGGCTCTAAGTTAGAAAAAGCCAAAGAATTGGGAGTAGAAATAATCAATGAAAAAGAATTCTTAAATCTATTGACTTCGTAAGTCGATAGATTAGGTGATTATGCGGCATCATCTAAAAAAATTGGATTGGGTACTTATTGTCACTGCCATTTTATTGGTGGGGATTGGGTTGCTATCAATTTACAGTAGCTCCCTTGGCAAGGGGGATTTTTTAAATTTTAAAAAGCAGATTATTTTCTTTGGAGTTGGATTTTTTTTAATGTTTTTAATTAGTTTTTTTGACTGGCGAGAATTAAGAGAGAATCCCTATTTAATTTTAATTTTTTATTTTTTCTGTTTACTTAGCCTAGCTGGTCTTTTTTTTCTTGCTCCCGAAATCAGGGGAGTTAAAAGTTGGTATAAATTGGGACCGGTTTCTCTTGACCCGATAGAATTTACCAAAATTATTTTAATTATTTTATTGGCAAAATATTTTTCAATGCGTCATATTGAAATGTATCGGGTCAGACATATTTTACTTTCCGGAGCTTATATTTTCTTGCCAGCTATTTTAATTTTTTTCCAGCCAGATTTAGGCCAGGTGTTAATTTTGGTTGCTTTGTGGGTAGGGGTATTAATTATTTCTGGAATAAAACTTCGCCATTTTTTAATTTTAGTTCTCTGCGGTCTTTTAATTTTAATTTTAAGCTGGTCATTTTTATTAAAAGATTATCAGAAAGAAAGAGTTTTGAGTTTTCTCACCCCGGGAATTGACCCTTTAGGAGTAAGTTGGAGCCAGAATCAGGCCAAAATAGCTATCGGTTC
>CAZJYW010000016.1:1572-9154 GCA_964550395.1 uncultured Candidatus Saccharibacteria bacterium | reverse complement strand
CTGATGTCAGAAAATACGACTTCGGGCTTTTATTGGTGATTGGTGGTTCAGAATTTTATTCAGGCTCGCCAGCTTTATCAGCTCTGGCTGCTTTCAAATCAGGAGTAGATATGGTCAGAATCATTGCTCCCAAAAGGGCGGCAGATATCATTGCCTCTTTCAAACCTGATTTAGCGGCCTATCCTTTGGAAGGAAAATGGCTTGAAAGAAAACATTTGGCAACTCTGATTGGAATGACTGAAAGTGCCAAAGAAGTGGCCAGAGGGAATGCGTCCGTAGTTATTGGTGGCGGAATGGGGAGGAGTGAAGAAACTCAGGGAGTAATCCTTGAATACCTTTCCCAGGTTTCTGTCCCGGTCGTGATTGATGCCGATGCTATCCACGCCTTAGGGAAAAAACCAGAAATAATATCTGGCAAAAACTTTTTAGTTACCCCTCATACCTACGAATTTTTTGTTTTAACCGGGAAAGAAATTTATCAATTGCCAGAAGAGGAGAAGATAAAGATGGTCAAAGCCGAAGCTGCTCGTCTTAAAACGACAATTTTGCTTAAAGGAAAGGTAGATATAATTTCTGACGGCAAAGAGGTGGCTTTAAATAAGACCGGAAGTCCTTATCAAACTAAAGGAGGATGCGGTGATACCTTAGCTGGAATCTGCGGGGCCTTAATGGCTCGAGGAATTGACCCTTTTACTACTGCCCAGGCTGCAACCTATATTAATGGAAAAGCTGGGGAAATCGTTGCTCAGAGAGTCAAGGAAGGACTGTTGGCTACCGAATTAGTTGAGGCAATTCCCGAAGTTTTACACTAACCCTACGAGTTTATTACGAACATACTAATTAAATGATGTACGATTTAATTATTGTTGGTGGGGGTCCAGCTGGAATAACAGCCGGAATTTATGCTGCCAGAAAAAAAATAAAAACCTTATTAATTACTAAAGATTTTATTGGCCAGGCTGGTAAAGCCTTTTGGATTGAAAATTATCCTGGCTTTGAGAGAATTTCGGGGATAGGATTGATGGGAAAATTTAAAAATCATTTAAAGAAATTTGAAATAGAGATTAAAGAAACCGAGGTAAGGAAAATCAGGAAAACCAAAGGTAAATTTATAGTTCAGACCGGAGGAAAGAGCAGTTTTATTTCCAGGACAGTAATTTTAGCCACTGGCCGTGACCCCCGACCCTTAGAAGTGCCGGGAGAGAAAGAATTAATTGGCCGGGGAGTAAGTTATTGTCCTACCTGTGATATGCCATTTTTCAGAAATAAAATTGTAGCAGTAATTGGCGGTGGCAATGCTGGATTTAATGCTGCAGTTGAAGCAGCAAGATATGGTAATGAAGTTTATATTTTAGAGTTCTCTCCAAAGGTTATGGCTGATGAAATTATTCAGGAAAGAGCAAAAAAAACTAAAAAAGTTAAGATAATTTTAAATGCTAAAGTTAAAAAATTTTTAGGTAAAAATGATGTTCAAGGATTGATTTACGAAGACAGGATTTTTAAAAAAGAGAAAACTTTAAATGTCCAGGGAATTTTTATTATGATTGGCGAGATTCCAGCTACCGATTATGTCAAAGGTTTAGTCGATTTTAATGAAAAAGATGAAATTAAAATTAGTCCCAGGGATAACCAAACAAAAACAAAAGGACTTTTCGCTTGCGGTGATGTCACCAATTTTTTGGGCGGGCAGATTATAATTGCCGCAGGGGAAGGGGCAAAAGCTGCCCTGTCTGCTTATAATTATCTTAAAAATCTTCAATAAATTATGACTTACTCTTTTACCGGAATTTCTTATCTAATTTTATTTTTTGTTTTGGGGTATTTGGTCTATCGTTTTTTCCAGTATTGGAGGAAAGAAAAAGATCCTATTTCTAAACATTCACTTCTTTTTCTTATCCTTTTTGAACTATTCGTCTTGATTAAAACAATCGGAGGCTTATTTTTCGCTAACAATCCCAGTTTTTTAGAAAAAACAATTGACGTTGGAGCATTTATTCAAGCTCTTACTTTTGCTGTAATGGCTTATCATATTGTTTATCTTAAATTTCCTAAAATTTCTCCCTGGTTCGGACTTACTCCAATTCTTATTTTAGGGTTAATTGCAACAATTTTAACTGTCATTACTCCATGTAATCCCTTTCTTGAACCAAGTGGAGCTATTAATTGGGGATATCCATCTAGCCCCCTTATTATTTGGATGTCTGTCCTGAGATTCTTCCTGTTCGCTGTTACTTTCATCCCTCTAATCATTATTTTTCTCTCCCAATTTAAAATTTCAGAAGACATCTATCTTAAAAGAAAAGCTTTGGGAATGAGTGCCTTCCTCTTGCTTATACTAGTAGGCGCTTCATTTGATTTCTTGTTTATTTCCATCTTTAACTTGGGAGCTATCTGGAGAGATATAGCTTTCATTGCTTGTAGTATTACCCTTTTGGTTACTCTTATTTTAACCTTGCCCCCTTCGTCATCTAAATTATGAATAAAAATTCTAAAATTCAAAAAGTTAAAGCCAGGGAGATTTTAGATTCCAGAGGAAATCCGACAGTTGAGGTTGATTTAATCACTGGATTGGGTACTTTTCGAGCTTCGGTTCCTGCCGGGGTTTCCAAAGGAAAATATGAAGCGGTAGAGAAAAAAGCAAAAATCGCCGTGAATAACATTAATAAAATTATTGCCCCAAAACTTAAAGGAAAAAATCCAACTAAACAGAAAGAGATAGATAATTTAATGATTAAATTAGATGGAACAAAGAATAAATCAAAATTAGGGGCAAATGCCATCTTGGCCGTATCTCAGGCTTGTTGCCGGGCCGGAGCTAAAAGTGTAAACCTCCCTCTCTATCGATATATCTCCCGTTTATCTAAAGGCCGAACGTCAATCAGGTTATCTTTACCTGCTCCTTCGGTTTTACTTATTGAAGGCGGAGCTCATGCCGGAAATGAATTAGATTTTCAGGAATTTATGATAGTCCCCCAGATTAAGCCCTTTTCAAAAGCTCTTCAGGTAGTCTCAGAAATTTATCATCAGTTAAAAACTCTTATTAAGCAAAAATATATTGATTTAGCCATTAATGTTGGGGATGAAGGGGGTTTCGCCCCCCCGGCTAAGGCTCCAGAAGAAGCCTTAAACCTTATTTTAAAAGCAGCCAAAAATCTTGGTTATCAAAATAAAATTAAAATTATTTTAGATGTCGCTGCTTCTCAGTTTTTTGTTAACGGAAAATACAAAATGAAGTTCGGGGTTTTTACTTCAGAAGGATTACTTAGATATTATTCAGATTTAGTCCAAAAATATCCAGTTTCAGGATTAGAGGATCCTTTTTCCGAAGAAGACTGGGAAGGATTTCAAAAGATTACCAAAAAATTTGGCAAAAAAATCGCTATTATTGGCGATGACCTTTTGGTCACAAATCCTGAAAGAATAAAAAAAGCCTATGGTGAAAAAGCCTGCAACGCAATTATTCTGAAACCTAACCAAATTGGGACAATAACTGAAGCAATTGAAGCTGCAAATTTGGCTAAATCTTACGGTTGGAAAGTTTTTGTTAAGCACAGAGGAGGGGAGACCAATGACGATTTTATCGCTGATTTGGCTGTAGGATTGGGAGCTGAAGGAATTATGACCGGTGCCCCGGCCAGAGGAGAAAGGGTGGCAAAATATAATCGGCTCTTAAGAATTGAGGAGGAGTTTAGTCGATGAATCTAAGGTTTCATCTTCATCTGCGCCCACTTCGTGGGCTTGATAAAAAATGAAAAATATGCCCAAATTATTTTTATTGAGACACCTTAAATCACAATGGAATCTGGAGAATAGGTTCAGTGGCTGGGTTGATGTACCCTTATGCAAAGAGGGGACTCAAAAGGCCAGAGGCCTTGCTAAAAAAATATTTAAAAACAAAATTGATAAAATTTATTCCTCGCCACTGCTCAGGAATCAAAATACCGTTGTAAGGATTTTAGATTATGTTAAAGGGGAATATCCTATTTTTATCTGGCTTGATGAAGGCAGAATGAAAAAGTGGGGCAATTTTAAAGAACTGTATAAGGATTATTACCCTGTATATATTTCAGAAAACCTAAACGAAAGATATTACGGAAGTTTACAGGGACAGTATAAACCAGCTGTTATAAAAAAATATGGAGTCAAGAAGACTCGTTTGTGGAGGCGGGCTTTTAATTATGACCCCCCGGGAGGAGGAGAAGGTTTAGATGAAGTCCAAAAACGAGCAGTTCCTTTTTACAAAAAGCATATTGAGAAAGATTTAAAAAAAGGGAAAAATATTTTAGTGGTGGCAAGCCATAATGCCCTTAGGGCATTAATAAAACACATTGAGAGAATATCCGATGAAGACATTATCAATGTCGAGGTGCCCTATGCCGGTTTAATAATCTATGAATTTGACAAGGCGCTGAAACTAAAGGGCAAAAAGATGCTTTATTAAAATTAGCATTTGAATTTTAAGGGTATGTTTAGAAATAATAATTTTTGGATAACAATTATTTTTTTTGTCTTAGCATTCTGCCTTTTCGGATTTAATTTTGCTTCCGGACAGCAATCTGGGGAAATTCAGATTAATTTTTTCTATAGCGCCATTTGCCCACATTGTGCCGAAGAAGAAGAATTTTTGAAAGAGTTAAAAGATAAATATCCTGAAATTGAAGTAAAAGAATATGAAGTAATTTCTAGTTCAGAAAATCAAGAAATTTTAAAAGATTTCTATGAAAATTACCAAGTCCCGGAAGGCAAACGAGGATGGGTGCCAGTCACCTTTACTCCTACCAGATATTTCATTGGTTTTAATCAACAAATTGCCAAAGATATTGAAAACTGTTTGAAAGAATGCTTAGGGGAGGGTGGAAAAGTTCCTCAAGAAATTAAAATTCCTTTTCTGGGGAGGATTGACATCTCAAAAATGTCTTTACCAGCTTTAACTGTAACCCTGGGAGCCCTTGATGGATTGAATCCCTGTGCAATGTGGATACTTCTATTTTTAATTGCTCTTTTAATCAATACTCGTTCCAGAAAAAGAATGTGGTTAGTGGGAGGGACTTTTATTGCCGTCTCTGGCGTTGTTTATTATTTAATTTTAACTGCCTGGTTGAATTTATTTTTGGCTATAAGTTATGTCAATTTAACCAGAACTTTAATTGGAGTTTTTGCTCTGGGAGTTGGCGTTTGGCAGATTAAAAATTTTATTACTTATCATCCTGGAATTTGTAAAGTTCTGGGAATAAGTTCAAGAATGGAAGAAAAATTGA
The DNA here is from genome assembly GCA_964550395.1 of uncultured Candidatus Saccharibacteria bacterium. Classification (GTDB taxonomy): domain Bacteria; phylum Patescibacteriota; class Minisyncoccia; order Minisyncoccales; family CAZJYW01; genus CAZJYW01. Next base: position 3,896 of record CAZJYW010000016.1, on the reverse strand, counting down.
GACTGAAAGAAAGAGCTGAAAAAATAGTTACTTCGCCATTAACTTTGGGAATGATAGGAGGTTTAATTATTTTAGCTCTGGGAGTTAATTTAATTGAATTTTTCTGCTCAGCCGGACTACCGGCAATTTATACCAGAGTTCTTACCTTTTCCCAACTTTCAACTTTGAGTTATTATCTTTATCTTTTCCTTTACACTTTTGTGTTTATGCTGGATGACTTAATTATCTTTTCTTTAGCCGTAATTACTTTGAGTAGAATTGGCTTTACCGAAAAATATAATTACTGGGCCACTTTAATCGGGGGGTTATTAATTCTAATTTTGGGAATTTTACTAATTTTTAAACCTGAGTTTTTAATGTTCGGTTAGTCAAAGAGAACGAAGTTCTCTTTTCCACCCTTCACTGCGGTTTGGGCATTTGATAAAATAAATCGGCAAATAAAGGTCGCACTCAGATTTAAAATTTAAAAATCTAAAAGTATGTTTAATTTAAAAGATAAAGTAGCGATTATTACCGGGGCGAGGAGGGGGATGGGAAAGTCTCATGCCTTAACTTTAGCAAAAGCCGGTGCGAAAGTGGTAGTAGCCGATATTTCCCAGGAAGATTGTGAGATGGTGGTTGAGGAAATTAAAAAGAATGGAGGTGAGGCTCTGGCGGTAAAATGCGATGTGACAAAAAAAGAGGATATTGATAATATGGTCAAGGCGGTAGTGGGAAAATGGAGGAAAGTTGATATTTTAGTTAACAATGCCGGAATCTGCCAGTTCAAACCATTTTTGGAATTGACGGAAGAAGAGTGGGATAGAACCTTGGACATCAATCTGAGAGGTTATTTTTTATGTGCTCAGGCAGCAGCCAAAGAGATGGTAAAGCAAAAAAATGGAAAGATTATAAATATTGCTTCGGTAGCTTCCGGTCAAGTCGGAATAGGCATGGCAACCTTAGCTCATTATTGTGCCTCCAAAGGAGGAATTATCGCAATGACTGAAGCCTTAGCAGTGGAATTAGCTCCTTTTGGAATTAGGGTTAATGCTATTGCTCCCGGGATGATTGAAACCCCAATGATAGATCCGGTAAAAAAAGATCCAAAAATGATGGAGGCGATGCTATCTAAGATTCCAATGGGCCGAGTTGGGAAACCAGAAGAAGTTTCTAATTTGGTCTTATTTTTGGCCTCAGATGCCTCTTCTTACATAACTGGCTCAACAGTAATAATTGATGGGGGTTGGCTAGCAGGGTAGTCGCTCGGTAACCAAGTTTCAAGGCACCGGACCTCAAAATGAACAGCGTCATTTTGGGTCCTCGTATCTCGACCTACTTATCCTCGCTTCGCTCGGATAACATCGTAGGTCTCCGATGCGTGCCTTGAGAACTTGTTACCTCGCTTTTCTAGGGTTTATGAAAGATAAAATTACAGAAAATACTACTTTATCTGAAATTCTAAAAAAATCGGGAGCAGAAAAAATTTTAGCAAAGTATAATTTGCCCTGTTTGGGTTGCCCATTTGCCAAATTTGAAATGGAGAATTTAAAAATTGGAGAAGTTTGTAAAATGTATGGAATTGATATTGAGAGCTTACTTAAGGAATTAAACGAAAAATTAAAGTAATTTTATGCTTTTGGAAGTCAAAAATTTAAAAGTCAAAGGCAACGGAAAAGAAATATTAAAGGGAGTTGATTTAAAGATAAATTCAGGAGAGGTTCAAGCTTTTCTTGGTCCAAATGCCTCAGGGAAAAGTACCCTGGTTCAAGTGATTTTGGGAAATCCGAAATACAAAGTAATCAAGGGGAAGATTTTTTTTGCGGGGAAAGAAATTACTAAACTTCTTCCAGAAAAAAGAGTTAAATTGGGTTTAGCTTTAGCCTGGCAGACTCCCCCGGCAGTAAAAGGAGTAAAGCTTTCTCAACTCTTAGAAAAAATTTCTCAACGAAAAGACCTTCAGTTTGAAGAAGGTAAGGGACTTTTAGAAAGGGAAACAAATGTAGATTTTTCGGGTGGCGAGAAAAAAATATCGGAATTACTGCAAATTTTAGCTTTGAAGCCTAAATTAGTAATTTTTGATGAAATTGATTCAGGGTTAGATTTAAAGAAATTAGAAAAAGTTTCAAAAATAATAAAAAAAGAGCTGGTAGCCAAAGGCGTTTCAGTTTTGCTGATTACTCATTCCGGAGCTATTTTGCAGTTTTTGAAGCCCAAGATAACTAATGTAATGGTGGATGGCAGAGTTATTTGCAAAGAAAAAGATTTTAGAAAAGTTTTAAAAACTATTAAGAAATACGGTTATGAAAAATGTAAAAAATGTAAATTATTGGCAAATTGACCAT
>CAZJYW010000016.1:0-1472 GCA_964550395.1 uncultured Candidatus Saccharibacteria bacterium | reverse complement strand
TTGATAAAAATTCAACTATCTCTTTAATACCAGAACTAATTTGCCAAAGCAAAGATGCTCAAATCACTCATGAGGCTTCAATAGGAAAAATTTCAGAAGAAGAGTTAAATTATTTAAGACAGAGAGGGTTGAGCGAAGAAGAGGCGATAAATTTAATAGTTACTGGTTTTTTGGAGTTAGGGGAGTAAAGTGTTTACGGTGAATAAGATTTGTGATATATTTAAAATATGCTCTATGAATTAAAGATTCATTTACGCGAGCAATAGCGAAGCGTGAAGATGAACGAAGTTCATCGACCCGCCTTTTAATAAATTTTTAATTTATTAAAATGCTTGAGAAATTTACTAAAAATTTAATTCCGGTATCGATTGTCATTGCCGGGCTATTGGTTTCCGGAGCCTTGATTTTTATCAATCAAGGGAAAATAGAAAAGGGTGAGGAGCAAATTCTTACTCCTCAAGAGGCAGCCGAAAAAGCAATAAATTTTATTAACCAGAATCTTCTTCAAGAGGGGGTGACCGCTTCTTCGGTAAATGCAACCGAAGAAAATGGGGTTTATAAATTCCGTCTTAAAATAGAGGAACAGGAATACGATTCTTATGTAACCAAAGATGGTAAGATTTTGTTTACTGAAGGCATTAATTTAGAGTCCAGTCCGGCTCAAGAAGAAGGCAACGAAGCCACTGGCGAGGTTCCCAAGCGAGACATTCCCGATGTAAAACTTTTTGTGATGAGTTACTGCCCCTATGGCTTGCAAGCCCAAAAAATGTTTTTGCCGGTTTATAATTTGCTAAAAGATAAAGCTGAAATGGGAGTATATTTTGTTGATTATATAATGCATGAGAAACAGGAAATCGATGAGAATTTAAGGCAATACTGTGTTCAAAAAGAACAGAAGGAAAAATATTATGATTATTTAAGCTGTTTTGTATCAAGCGGCGACTTTGATAGTTGTCTTTCTTCAGCAAATATAGACAGAGCAAAATTAACAAACTGCATTTCAGATACTGACCGGGATTATAATATTTACAGTTCATACAATGATAAAAACACCTGGCTTAACGGAACGTTTCCCAAGTTTGACGTTCATACCGATTTAAACGAGAAATACGGAGTTCAGGGTTCGCCGACAATAGTAATCAACGATCAGGTTGTAGATGTGAGTCCAAGGTCCCCCGAAAAATTTAAAGAAGTTATTTGTCAGACCTTTAACTCTCTGCCGGAAGAATGTTCTCAGATGCTTTCTGATGAGGTTGCTTCAACCGGAATTGGAGGAGGAACGGGTTCTTCCAGCGGCGGAAGCTGTGACTAATTTTATGGTAAAAGTTTATACTACTCCCGCTTGTCCTTATTGTTTTACCTTAATGGAATTTTTGAAAGAACATAATATTAAATTTGAAGAAATCGATGTTTCTGAAGATAAAAAAGCCAGAGAGGAGATGATAAAAAAATCAGGCAGGTTAGAAGCACCG
>CAZJYW010000015.1:0-9191 GCA_964550395.1 uncultured Candidatus Saccharibacteria bacterium | reverse complement strand
TTTTAGACGAAATTGAAAAAGCTCATCCTAATATTTTAAATTTATTTTTACAGGTTTTAGATGAAGGATTTTTAACCGATGGTTTGGGTAGAAAAGTTGATTTTAAAAATTCAATTATTATTGCTACCTCTAACGCTGGTTATAAAGTAATTTTGGAGGCATTGAGGGAAAAAACCGAGTGGTCGGGCGTTAAACAAAAACTTTTAGACTATCTTTTTGAAGAAGGAATTTTTAGACCAGAGTTTATAAATCGATTTGATGCCGTAATTGTTTTTCGACCCTTAACTAAAGAAAACCTTTTAGATATAGCAGAATTGATGCTTCAAAAATTAAAGAAAAATCTTAAAGAAAAAGATATTGAATTTATAATTACTGGAGCCCTTAAGGAGAAGATTGCCGAACTGGGTTTCAGTCCTGTTTTTGGAGCCAGGGAGATGAGAAGAGTTATCCAGGACAAAGTGGAAAATGTTTTAGCTTCGGCTCTTTTGTCAGGCGAGCTAAAAAGAGGAGATAAGGTGGAAATTGAACCAAAAGAGTTTAAATTAAAAATCGGATAGTCGAAGAAAATTTCTTCTTTTCGGTAATTGAGTCAGTCGGTCCAAGGGGCCGTTTTTTATTTTTATTTTCATGGCGGCTGTGGATTAACTGTGGATAAATAAAATGGTTTCATCGTATTTTAATGTTTTTAAGATGGGTTTTGGTGGTTGACCAAGTATATAAAGTGGGGGATAATGAAAGCGAAGTGGGGAAATGTGGATAAAGTTGGGGATAAGTACCCATTTCTGTGGATAACTATTATGTTCATAGGCGAGTACACTTATTCAGTAGATGAAAAGAAAAGGTTGGCAATTCCAGCTAAATTTCGCCAACTTTTAGGAAAAAAGGCCGTAATTACCCGGGGGTTAGACCAGTGCCTTTTCCTTTATCCGGCTAAAGAGTGGGGGAGCTTAGCAAAAAAATTGGCCCAATTGCCTTTATCTCAAGCTGATGCCCGAGGATTTGCCAGGTTAATGTTGACCGGGGCCATGGAAGTTAATCTTGATAATTTAGGAAGAATTTTAATCCCTGATTATTTAAAAACTTACGCTTTTCTCAAAAAGAAAGTGGTAATCGCCGGCGTTTATAATCGAGTAGAAATTTGGGATGAGATAAAATGGCAGGAATATAAGAAAAAGACCGAGACAGCAGTAGGAGACATAGCTGAGAGATTAAAAGAATTAGGAGTCTAATGAGTTTCGCTCATTATTTCCTTCACTAATGTTCGGAGTCTAAAATGCACGTTCCCGTTTTACAAAAGGAGGTTTTAAAATATCTAGACCCTAAACCTAATCAAAATTTTATTGATGCAACTGTTGGGGAAGGAGGTCATACGATGTCCATTTTAGAAAGAACCTCTCCTAATGGAAAACTTTTAGGGATTGATTGGAGTCCAGAAATAATTGAAAATTGTAAATTGAAAATTAAAAGTTTTAAAAAAAGGGCAATTCTTGTTTGTGACAATTTCGCAAACTTAAAAGAAATTATCAAAAGAGAAAGGTTTCCGGCAGTTTCGGGAATATTGTTTGACCTCGGAATGTCATCCTGGCATTTAACTGAGGCCGGCAGGGGATTCAGCTTTTCAAAAAATGGACCTCTGGATATGAGATACAGTCCTCAGAATCCCTTAACGGCTGAAAAGATAGTAAATTATTGGTCAAAATTGGAAATTGAAAAAATTTTAAGAGAATACGGGGAAGAACGATTTGCCCAAAAAATTGCTGAGAAAATTATTGAAACCAGGACGAAACCGATCAAAACTACATTTCAATTAGTAGAAATTATTAAAAAAGCAGTGCCTTCCGGGCATCAGCATCAAAAAATTCATTTTGCTACCCGCACCTTTCAAGCCTTAAGAATTACCGTTAACGACGAATTAAATAATTCAGAGAAAGCTTTTCCTCAAGCTCTTGAAATTTTAAAACCAGGAGGAAGATTGGTGATAATTTCCTTCCACTCCTTAGAAGATAGAATTGTTAAAAATTTCTATCGGAGTCGAAGCCCGATAGACCTGAAAATGTTAACTAAAAAACCAGTCAGACCTCAAAAAGAGGAGATTGAAATTAATCCTCGAGCAAGGTCGGCTAAACTACGAGCCTGCCAAAAGTCGAAGAGAACTTCATTCTCTTCTTCACCTTCGCCCACTATGGGTGGACTCGGTTCATGAAGAAATTTTTTTTGACAATCATATCTGTCTCAACATTGATTCTTTTAGTTTTTTATATTTTCCAGGTCAATGTCCTGACAGAAGAAACATATTTTATTAAGAGTTGTGAGAAAAAATTAACTCAGCTTTCTCGAGAGAATGAAGCCTTAGAAATTGATTTTTCCAAAGCCGGCTCATTATCTAATATTGAAAGTTATCTTCAAAGTCAAAATTTTGAAAAAGTAAGTCAGGTAAAATATATCTACATTTTGGCAGGCTCAGTGGCAACAAGTCAATGAGAAATTTGAGATTAAATCTTACCTTTTTCTTTATTGTTCTTTTTTCAGCAGTGCTTCTCAGCAAGCTTTTTTTTATCCAAGTCCTTGACGGTGATTTTTACAAAGCTTTAGCTCAGGGTTTAGGCGCTTCTTTGCACGATAACGAAATTCAGGTGGAACGGGGAGAGATTTTTTTTAAAAATGGTGAGCCCTTAGCTATCAATAAAGATTGGCCATTAGTTTTTGCTTCTTCTCCTAAAATCACTGAAGTCGAGGAAGCTGCTGAAATTTTAGCCGGGGTGCTTAACCTCGATAAAAATTTCATTTTAGAAAAACTTCAAAAAGATACTCTGTATTCGCCAATAAAAAAGAAACTGACCGAGGAAGAAGTAACGGCTTTGGAAAATTTAAATTTGGCTGGTATTTATCTTAATTTTGAGCAGGGCCGGTATTATCCTCAAGAATCTTTAGCTTCCCAGGTAATTGGGTTTTTGGGAGCAGAAGGCAAAGGACAGTATGGTTTGGAGGAATATTATGATGAGGTTTTGGTAGATTCGGGAAAGGGTTCTGACCTTGTTTTAACCCTGGATTACAATGTTCAATTTACGGCTGAAAAGTTATTAAAGGAAGCTAAGGAAAATTTAGACATTGAAGGCGGCCAAATTATAGTAATGGAACCAAATTCTGGAAAAATATTAGCCTTGGCTAACTTTCCTAATTTTACTCCTAATCAATATACTGAGCACGCTGCCGCGGGTGATTTAGAAATTTTTAAAAACGGAGCAACTCAGAAACTCTTTGAACCAGGTTCAATTTTTAAGCCAATTACTATGGCTGCTGGCCTAGAGGAAGGAAAAATTACCCCCCAGACTACTTATGTTGATGAAGGAGTGATAAAAATTGGAGGCTGGTCAATCTATAATTATGATTTGAAAGTCTGGGGCGAAAAAACAATGACCGAAGTTCTGGAAAAATCAATCAATACCGGAGCAGTATTTGTGGAGAGTAAGCTTCCTCACAGCGTCTTTTTGGACTACCTTACCAAATTCGGGATTTTTGAATCAACGGGAATTGACCTGCCGGAAACTTATTCTGAAAACAAAGAATTTAAAAAGGGTTATGAAGTAAATTTTGCTACCGCCTCTTTTGGTCAGGGAATCGAAATGACCCCCATTCAGACGGTGAGAGCAATCAATTGCATTGCTAACGGAGGGAAATTGGTAAAACCTTATCTTGCTGAGGGTAATGAGGAAGCAATTGAAAATCAACCCAGGGTAATTTCTCAAAAAACCGCCTCTCAATTAACGGCAATGCTGGTTAGTTCGGTGGAAAATGGTTATGCCAAACGGGCCAAAATCCCCGGTTATTACATTGCGGGAAAAACTGGCACTTCTAATATTCCTTTTTCCAGTTTAGGAATTGATAAACCGGGTTATTCGGAAAAAACTTGGCAAAGTTTTATTGGATTTGCCCCGGCTTTTAACCCAAAATTCTTAATCCTGATAAAACTTGATAATCCAAAAGCTGCTTCTTCCAGCGCCTCTACCACTTTGGTAGCTCACGATTTAATAAAATATCTTATTAACTATTATCAAATCCCCCCAGATTACGAAGAAAAGGCCCAAGGGTGAGGTTACAAAATTTAAATTTTGTGATAAATTAGAATCAAAGAAGGTAAATCTTCTTTTTCACCCTTCGCTAACGCTCGGGTAAATAATGGCCCTATCGTCTAGTGGCTTAGGACGCCAGGTTCTCATCCTGGTAACACCAGTTCAAATCTGGTTGGGGCCGCAATCAAAAGTCTCTTTTGAACAATTTACAATGAAAAATTCAAAAAATTCTAAAAGCTCGAGGCGATTATTTAATAAAATTTGAAAAATCATAAGTTATTATGAAGAATAAAACCTTACTAATTCTAGTAGCTTGCAGTTTAGTTTTCTTGCCAGTGGTTAGCGCAGGGATGCAAGTAGCTTCTATTGAAACCGTTGAGATAAACCCAATTGAAGAAAAAGTAAAGATAACAAGAGAGTGTCCCATAGGATGTGTCTGTACCGAAGATACAATAACATGTCCCATTATTGAAGCAGAAATAGAAGAGATAGTATGTCCAATAGGATGTACTTGTACAGCTGATTCTACGATGTGCCCTACCATAGAAGAAAAATCAACAGAAGCTAGTATTAAAGTAGAGATTGAAACGATAGGTGAAGCCAAAGAAATTATCGTGGAGAAAAATGCACCAAACCAGGTATCTATAAAAACTGAAAAGGCAATTGCGATTACTAGCGAGAAACTTATTATTGAAGAAAATAAACTATCCATTGAAACTACAGAAGGGAAAAGGCAAATTAAAGTATCGCCCGAGATTGCTTCAGAAAAAGCAATAGCAACAGGAATTCAAGAGGTGAAGAAAATTGAGCTTAAAAAGGAGGCAACAAAACCTATATATTCTGTTGAAGGCACTAAAAGAGCTAGATTACTTTTTATCTTTCCTGTGACATTGAGAATAGAAACAAAAATTGATGCGGGAACAAGTGAAGTTATCTCTGTCAAAAAACCCTGGTGGAGCTTTTTGGCTTGGTGAGCTTTACTTTCCGATCTGAATTTTTAATTTAGTTATTCAGTCGTGTTTTCAGGGGTTAGCAGTTTCGCTCAAAATAAGTTCGAGCTAATTTCAGAATATCCCGCAAAAACATTAGTGAGGCTTTTAATCAGCCTCCCAGAGCACATAAATTATGTGCTCGGTCGAGCACATAACAAACTGTTATGTGCTCTGATTTTTTGTTAAAATGAATCAATGGTTCAGATACTTTGGCACAATTTGTCTGAAGAGGAAGTGGTTAAATTATTGAAAACTGATTCAGCAAAAGGATTAAGCGAGAAAGAAGCTCAATTACGCCAAAGAGAATTTGGTAAAAATTTACTTCCGGAAGAGAAACCTCTATCAAGGTTGAGAATATTTTTAGAGCAATTTCGCAGCCCTTTGATTTATATTTTAGTAATTGCTGGGATTATTACTTTGATTTTGGGTGAGTATACTGACTCCATCGTTATTTTTGGGGCAGTGATTTTGAACACCATTGTTGGTTATTTCCAAGAGAACAAAGCTTCCAAAGCTTTAAGAGAGCTGAAAAGAATAGTCAAAATTGAAGCCCGGGTGACAAGAGAAGGAAATCCTAAAATTATAGATTCCTCAGAATTAGTTTCCGGGGATATTTTTATTTTAAATCCCGGAGACAAGGTCCCGGCTGATGGAAGAATTATTGAAGTCCACAATTTGAAAATCAACGAAATGGCTTTGACTGGAGAATGGCTATCCGCTGAAAAAAATCCTGAAATTTTGCCAGCTGAAACCCCAATGGCTGACCGGGATAATATGGTTTATATGGGCACGGTTATTGAAGACGGAAAAGCCAAAGCAGTAGTGACGGCAACGGGAATTGAAACAGAAATTGGCAAAGTAGTTACACTGGTTAAAGAAGCCAAAGAGGAAAAAACACCTTATCAGAAAAAATTAGCCAATTTCTCAAAAATTATTGGGATAATTATCGGGATGATTTGTTTTGGAATTTTTATTGAAGGAATGGTAACCGGGGGAGAGTTTGTTGAGATGTTCACCACGGCGGTGGCGGTGGCGGTAGCGGCTATTCCTGAAGGGTTGCCGGTGGCGATGACCGTAATTTTAGCTCTGGGAATGCAAAGAATTTTAAGGAAAGGGGGGTTGGTTAGAAAGCTAGCAGCAGCCGAAACCTTGGGAAGCACTTCTATAATTTGTACTGATAAAACCGCCACCTTAACTGAAGGAAAAATGAAAGTAGATGAGATAATCGGCGATGAATTGTTAACTCTCAAAGCTGCTGTTTTGACCTCCGAGGCCTTCATTGAAAATCCTGATGACCCGAAGGAAAAATGGATTATTAGAGGAAGACCAACTGATAGGGCCTTATTGGAGGCTGGAATTGAATTAGGACTCAACCAAAAACGAGAATTTAAAAAAAAGAAAATTTCCGAAATTTCTTTCAATCCGATAAACAAGTTTTCGGCTGCCCTGTATAAAGAAAATGGAGGACAAATTTTCTATATTTGTGGGGCGCCAGAGAAAATTTTGGAACTTTCTATTCTAAAAGTAAAAGAAAAAGAGGAATTGAAAAAAAAATTAGACGAATTGGCCAAAAAAGGTTTAAGGGTTGTCGCCACCGCCTATAGAAAAATTGAAAATGGCAAATTAAAAATTGAAAACTTAGAAGATTTTTGTAAAAACCTTATCTTTACTGGTTTTATCACTCTAAAAGACCCTGTTAGAAAGGAAGTAAAAGAGGCAATAAAGGTTTGTCGGCAGGCGGGTATGAGACCAATCATTGTCACCGGGGACCATAAATTGACGGCAAAAGCAGTAGCCGAGGAATTAGGTTTTAAAATAAAAGGGGGGGATATTTTGGAGGGGAAAGATTTAGATACGATTACGGATGAAGATTTTGAGAAAAATTTAGACAAAATTCAAATTTACGCCCGGGTTGAGCCAAAACACAAAATAAGAATTATTGAGGCCTGGCAGAAAAAAGGAGAGGTGGTGGCAATGACTGGCGATGGAATAAATGATGCTCCAGCCCTGAAGCAAGCCGATATTGGAGTAGCCCTGGGTTCAGGAACTGATGTAGCCAAGGAAGTCTCTGATTTAATTCTTTTGCCAGATAGTTTTAATATTATTGTAGCCGCCGTTGAGGAGGGGAGAGCAATCATCGATAACATCAGAAAGGTTATAACTTATCTTCTCTCAGATAGTTTTACCGAAATAATTTTGATTGGCGTTGGTCTTCTCTTAGGTTTTCCTTTGCCGGTGGTCGCTGTTCAAATTTTATGGATTAATCTAATTGAAGATGGTCCCCTTGGACTTTGTTTAGCTTTTGAGCCGAAAGAAAAAGACCTGATGCAGCAGAAATCCCAAGGACACGATATTCCTCTTTTGACCAAGGAAATGAAGGTCTTGATTTTTATTATCGGACTGATAACCGATTTTTTTCTCCTGGGTTTATTTTTCTGGCTGATAAAATATTCCGGATATGAAACTCCTCATATTCGTTCTATAATTTTTTCCGGCTTAACCATCGATTCAATTTTTTATGTTTTTTCCTGTAAAAGTTTAAGAAGAAATATTTGGAAGATTAATCCTTTTTCTAACAAATTCTTGGTCTTTGCTTGGGTTTTCGGTATGATAGCTTTAATTGCTGCTCTTTACCTTCCAGCTCTCCAAACACTCCTAAAAACGATGCCGTTAAATCTTTTTGATTGGCAGTTGGTTTTAAGCATTGGATTTTTAAATATAATTTTAATTGAAGCCACCAAATGGTACTTTATTACTAAAAAACAAACATCATGATTATTTTCTATATTTTTATTTTTATAGCTAGCTGTACTTTGCTTTATTTCTCGGGCGAATGGGTTGTAAGAGGATTAATGAGGGTTGCCAGGTTTTTAGGTTGGCGTGAATTCGTGATAGCTTTTTTTGTTATGGCTTTTGCTGCCTCTCTGCCCAATTTGCTTGTTGGTATCACTTCGGCCTTACACCAAATCCCTCAGCTTTCTTTTGGCGATATTGCGGGAAATAATTTAGTTGCCCTTACTCTGGGAGTTGCTTTAGCCACTTTTTTTGCCAAAGGCGGTCTTCCGGCTGAAAGTCGAACCGTCCAGACAACATCGATTTTCACGGTGATGGCTGCTGTTTTACCGTTGCTTTTAATTTTAGATGGAAATCTATCAAGAATTGACGGGATTCTGCTGATTACTTTTTTTGTTTTTTATCTTATTTGGCTTTTCTCAAAAAAAGAAAGGTTTACTAAAATTTATGATACTCATAAGATACCTGTTTTAAAAAAATTCAAACTTTTCATAAAAGACTTAGGAAAAGTAATTTTAGGTATAATCTTTTTAATAATTGCAACTCAAGGAATCGTTGCTTCGGCCCAATTTTTTGCAGTAAATTTTAATTTATCGTTAATTTTAATTGGAGTTTTAATTACCGGTTTAGGGAGCGCCTTGCCCGAAATTTATTTTGCTATTGCCTCAGCTAGGAAAGGCGAAGCCTGGATGATTTTAGGAGATTTAATGGGGGCGATCGTTATCCCGGCCACCTTGGTTTTGGGAATTGTAGCTTTAATCTGTCCGATTTCAAATATAGATTTTTCACCATTCGCCATTGCCAGGATTTTTTTAATAGTTTCAGCCATATTTTTCTTCTTTTTTGTCCGAACTGGCCGCGTCATCACCAAAAAAGAAGCTTTCTTTTTACTGGGAATTTATATTGCTTTCGTTTTGGTTGAAATTTTATTTGGTTGAAATTTCAACCAGATGATGTTAAAATAATTTTATGGATTATCTTTTTTTCGGCATCATAACGGTTTTGTTAGTTGTTATAATTATTTACTTGTTTACCAGAAAAAGCGGGGGAGATGTTAAAATTCTCCAAGAGGAATTAAAAGAAATTCGCGATGAAATAAGAGAATCACGTGAAAAAAATATAGAATCTTTACAAACCCAATTAAAGGAAAGCGGTAAGATTGTGAAGGACGTTACCTCCCAGTTAGAAAAAATTCATTCTGACCACAAACATGTAATAGACGTTAAAGAACAATTAAACAAATTGACGGACGTTTTGGCAAACCCAAAACAGCGAGGAATCTTGGGTGAATATTTTTTAGAGACTTTACTTAAAAACATATTTCAACCTCATCAGT
>CAZJYW010000014.1:5842-9335 GCA_964550395.1 uncultured Candidatus Saccharibacteria bacterium | reverse complement strand
TTTTGAGTTTCTTCTACAATTGTTCCAGCTTCGCAATCAGCTTTTTCAACCTCTCCTACCGCTTCCTGAAAATCAGGGTCAAATTTTTCTCCTAATTTTATTTTAATTTCTTCTACTTCTTCTTTTTTCAGAAAATCCAAGATTTGATTTTTTAACTGTAAAGCTCCTTTAACACTTTCATCATTCTTCAAACTCTCTGACAATTTTTTCTCAGCTATCTCAAAATTATCTAAAATTGGCAGAATTTTCAAGATTAAATCTAAATTCCCGTATTTTAAAATTTCTCCAATTCTTTCCATTTCCTCTTTTTTATAATTCAGGAAGTCAGCCCTGGCTCTCTGCCAACCAGCCAGATATTCCTCCCTCTTTTTTTGGCATTCCTCAAGTTTTTTATTTAATTCTTCCAAGTTTTCTTTTATTTCCTCTTTTTCAGCCATATTGTCTAAAGTGTTTCCAATAATTTTGTTAAACAGTTTAATGAATTAATATTTTTATCATAAGCCATTCTTTTGGGACCGGCTATTGCTAAAACTCCTTTTTCATCATCGGGAAAATGGCACCTGGAAATAATCATACTAAATTCTTTTGCTTTGGGGAAAGGATTTTCTTTGCCAATATAAACTTTTAAACCTGAATTAATCTTTAAATCTTCAATTTCTTCTTCAAAACTTTTAATAACTTCAGCAAAATTAGAAATAATTTTTCTTTCTCTAAATTCGGGCTCTTGTAAAAGGCCCTCCCATCCTTCTTTCCATAAAACTTTTTCTTCGTATAAATAACTTAAGACTAAATTAGAAGAAGCGGCAGCTAAACTTTTAGTTAAAGACCGGAGAAATTTTATTGTATCCCCTATCTCTTTCTCAATTAAATTTTCTATCTCTAAGTCGTATTTCTCTTCGAAAAATCCTTTCCCTAATAAATTATCAACATAAAATCGATAACCTTTATCGGTGGGAACCCGACCAGCTGAAGTGTGAGGCTGGAAAACAAAACCGGCATCATCTAATTTTTGCATCTCAATTCTAATGGTAGCCGGACTTATCCCAAAATCATACTTTTTCTCCAGCCCTTGAGAGCTTACTGGTTGAGCTGAGATGATATATTCTTCAATTATCTTATCTAATATTAAATTTTGTCTCTCAGTAGTCACCATACGTATTATATCACACCAGAATCAGCAATCAAGGCCTGAGAGTGATAATAATACTCAAAGAGGATTTATCAATCCTCTTTTCGACCTTCGCCCCGCACCTGACGGCGCGGGGCTTGGTGAGTGACAACTCGCTTTCGAGATATTCGTATTTATTTTTTTTAAAAAAGGGGTTAGAATAAAATAGTCAATTATGTCTAATCGCCTCGCCAATATTATCGCAGCTGGGTTACTGATATTTGTGTTTCTGACGGCTTTTTTCAGCATGAAAGACGACTCTTTAACCATGGATGAAGTTGCCCATTTACCGGCTGGCTATTCTTATTTAACCCAGAAAGATATGAGGTTAAATCCCGAACATCCGCCTTTGATAAAAGATTTAGCAGCTGTTCCTTTACTTTTCATCAAAGGAATAAATTTCCCGTCAGATATCAAAGCCTGGAAAGAAGATGTCAATGGGCAGTGGGATTTTGGGCCTTACTTTCTTTATCAGAGCGGTAATCCAACAGATAAAATGATTTTCTGGGGTCGCTTCCCAATGATTTTGATATTAATTTTACTTGGGTTTTATATTTTTAAATGGGCGAGAGAACTTTTTGGAAATAAAATTGCTTTACTTGCCTTATTTTTCTTTTCTTTTTCTCCAACTTTTTTAGCTCACGGAAGATTAGTTACCACTGACGTTGGAGCAGCAGCTGGAGTATTTATTGCCACTTATTATTTTATTAAAGCCCTCAAATATTCTACTAAACGAAATGTTATTCTAGCTGGAATTGCTTTTGGTTTAGCTGAACTCTGTAAATTTTCAGCAATACTTTTAATTCCTTTTTTTGCCGTTTTGGCTTTGGCCTGGTGGTTGGTTAAGTTTGGAACCTGGCAGAAAACACTCAAAATATTTATTTTAGTAATGCTAATTGGTTTTATTTTAATCTGGCCTATTTATCAGTATCATGTTTGGAACTATCCCGCAGAAAGACAGGTTAGAGATGCCGAAGTTTTTCTCACTGATTATCCAGATTTTATCAAAAAGCCAATACTATTCGCAGCCGATAAGCCAATCTTACGGCCTTATGCTCAATACCTAACCGGTCTTTTTATGGTCTTCCATCGAGCCGCCTTTGGTAATACTACCTATTTCTTGGGTGAAGTCTCAAATTTGGGCTGGAAAAATTATTTCCCCGTAGTCTATTTAATAAAAGAACCCTTAACTTTTCACGTTTTAACTTTGATTGCTCTTTTATATGCAGTTTATTCAATTAAAAAACCTTTTTGGCAAAATACTTTTTACCGAAGTAAGGATTGGATAAAAAATCATTTTCCTGAATTTGCCATGCTTACTTTCATCGGAGTTTATTGGGCGACCAGTCTTACTTCTAACCTTAATATCGGAGTCCGCCACCTCTTACCAGTTTTTCCTTTTACTTTTATCTTGGTCTCGCTGGTAGTCGTTAAATGGACTGAAGGGATAAAAAAACTGCCCTTAAGGAAAATGGCAACTTCTTTTGTCTCAGTTTTATTAGGCTGGTATATAATTTCTTCTCTTGGCTGTTTTCCCTATTTCCTTGCCTATTCTAACGAATTAACCGGAGGCCCTGATAAAACTTATATTTATACGGTTGACTCCAATCTTGACTGGGGCCAGGATTTAAAACGGCTTCAAAAATGGGCAGATGAAAAAGAAATTGATAAAATTTATGTCGATTATTTTGGCGGTGGCGATGCCAATTATTATTTAAAAGAGAAATATGCCCCCTGGTGGGGCGCTCGCAATCCTGGAGAATTTCCAAAGGGAAATTATCTGGCGGTTTCAGCTACTTTTTTACAGGGAGGCCGAGGGTTAGCCTCCTCTGGCTTTTCCGAAGCCACGGGTTACTATCGCTGGCTTGACAGATATACACCGGTAGAAAAAATTGGCTATTCAATTTTCATATATTATATAGACTAATCCCTATATTTAGGATTGGCGAAATTGCCGAACCTCAATTCAATATATTCCAAATTCTTCCGATTTTCCGGAAGAATTTCTTCTTCTAAAACTGCCTTAAGCTTGGTCAATTGCCATTCTATATCTCCTTGGGGATTAAAATAAATTTCCCAACCCTCCGAAGTCTCAATATTCAGTCTTCCTTCAGAAACTATAGCAACAGCGGTTACGGGAATTTTTAGATTGTTCCTCAGCTTAGATTCGATATCTAGAATTTGATTTAATTTTTCTTTTTCGATTACTTTGTCTCCCAATTTTAATTCTGGGACCTGAGCTAAATTTTTGATTTGGAATGCTTCTGGGTCAGTATCAAAAATTTCCTCAAAAATTACTCCTTCGTTATCCAGTAAAAAACACTG
>CAZJYW010000014.1:0-5742 GCA_964550395.1 uncultured Candidatus Saccharibacteria bacterium | reverse complement strand
CTGAAAAAAATAAAAAATAGAGGCTGGAGGTAATAAAAATAAAAATTAAAATCCCCGGCCAAAGAAATCGATTCCGAAAAATCGATTTTTTCCTTTTAACTCGATATGGTTTTTTAAAAGTTCTTTTCATCTTAGAGACCGCGTTTCGTTTTTCTTAGCTTTTCAAAAAGATAAGTGAGCCAATATTTTTTAGACGATACCCACCCGCCACCCTGCGGTAAATCTTGAGTTTTGAGATAAAGATATGGCTGACCTCCAAATCCCATCTTAAATAAGGTTGGTCCTGCCCAGGGATGTTTTGGATTTTCTTTTGGGTCAACATATCCCCAAAAATCAAATAAAACACATCCCCTCTGTTTGGCTTCTTTTATCGCTTCCCAGGAAAGCAAATAAGGAATGGAAAAATTGGTATATTTTGCAGTAGACGCTGCCTGATGATAAAACCCTATTCCTGACCAAAAAACAACTAAGGCTGCGGCCACCACTTCACCTTTATATTTTCCGAAAAACCATAAAACCTGATTATTTTTAGAAAAAACTTCAAATTCATTTTTGATGAATTCAGAAGAAAAAGGAACAAATCTCTGTCTTTTAGCTACTTCCTCATTAAGCCGTTGGTATGTTTCGAGACCGCCTAATTCTTTGCTTTTTTCAACTGTAATATCCTGGTTTTTCAGAGTCTGGCGAATTAGATATCGGGTGGTTTTCCGCATATTCATCAAAAGTTCATCTTCGGGAGGAGTAATGTCTAATTTCCAGGCTGCCTCGTAAGCGTTGGCATGCATTGGCGCCTCTCTAAATCCAAAACTCTTCAAAATATCTTGATTTTCTTGATTGCGCTCCCATAAAGGATTCATCCGGATAAAACTGCAATTTTCCTCTTCAGCGATTTCTTTTAATTCTTTTAATAACAATCCTAAAATCTGTTTCGTGCCATATGTTTCGTTCTTCAGGATTACGGGACCATGCTGAATTAAAAGAAAGGTTCCTCTTTTAGCTATTATCTTTGACACTAAAGCTAAACCAACCAATTTGTTCCCATTAAATACGCCCAATCGCCAAATTTTATTTCCCATCATTTTGTTAAACTCTCCCCAGTGCCAAGAACTCAAAAAAGTTTTATCCTTACATCCCGAAAGAAAATCCTCCCAAATGCCTTTATTTTGAATTTCTTCGACTTCCATACTTTTTTAAAAAATCGACAATTTTTTTGGCTTCCTTTTTGGAAATATTAATATGAGTAGGGAGATTAACAATATTTTGAGCTACTTTTTCTGCTTGGGGACAAGTACCGAAAAGGTATTTCATCTTATCAATATTAGTATCCAGTGGAATTACTGGGCTCTTTCTCCAGCCGTCGTCTAAAAAAATTTTTTGGGTTCTGGTTGCTTTTAAAATTTCATCAGTATCAAAGTTTACCGAAGCACATAGACCTTCTTTATGTGCTCGGTTTACTAAAATTGGGTAGCGCATAAAAGCAGGCGTTCTCCCTTCCTGACTTTTAGCTAAAGGCAAATTGAAACCGGTATTTTTTAACTCCTTTTCATAAAAACTGGCAATTTGTCTTCGATGTTTATTAAATCTTTCCAATTTTCTAAATTGATTTAAAGCTAAGGCAGCTAAAGCATTGGGAAGACGTTTTGGGAAATATTCAGGAATTTCTCCCTTTTTTTCTTTTTTATAAACTGATTTTGACAAAATTGAAAGTTTGTGAAAAAGGCCCAAAAGAATCCTTCCTAAATGTTGGTTTAAACCAAAAGCTGGCAAAATTAAGCAATTGATTAAAATTGGATGTAAAAGTTGCTGAAAAATCCAGAGATTCGAAGGGTAATCTAATTCGTCTCTAAATTCCTTTATCCTCTCCCCTATTTTTTCATTATTGGTCACAACCATTCCGCCAAATACCGAAGAAATTATCTTATCTCTCCCAAAAGAGAAAAAAGCGGCTTCTCCAAAAGTGCCGCAAAATTTTCCCTGGTATTTGGCTCCTAAGGCATGAGCGCAATCTTCGATTAAATATAATTTTTTTTCTCTGGCAATTTTTAAAATTTCCTCAATCTGGGCCGGCCAACCAAAGGTATGTTGAACCATTACTGCCCGAGCGTTAGTGAAGGGGTGAGATGAAGACGAAGTCTTCATTGAACCTTTTGATTTAGGAGTAATTTTTTTCTTCAGGTCTTCGGGATTTAAATTTAGGGTAGAATCTATATCGACAAAAACTGGCTTAGCTCCTCGATTCAAAATCGGATTAACCGCCGAATTACAAGTAAAAGCTTGAAGCAAAACCTCATCATTTTCTTTTATGTTTAATGCTTCCAAAATAGCCATTAAAGCCGACCTTCCGCTATTAAAAGAAATAGCGTATTTTATTCCCAAATATTTTTTGAGTTTTTCTTCCAATTCTTCAACTGCTGTTCCTTTTTTCCAAAGCCAGGGTTGAAATTTCAGTTTCCAAGCTAAAAGAACATCCTCTTTTTCCGTATTGGGCGACAAAGATATGGAAATTGGTTTGAAGGGATTCATTGTCGATTAGCAATCGTTAATTGTTTTATTAGTTTTCCTGGCACTCTACTTTCCAAGAGCACGACATTGTCTTCCCGAGCGATACTTTTAATTTTTTCGAAAATCTTTTTTGGGTTTTCTGAAAATATGGCTTTTTCGCCTGCACCTTCTTTTATTTCTTTAAATCTCTCTTTTGTCGTAATTATAGCCAAGTCGCAAACCTCACCAATCTTTTGACCTATTCTTCTATGAACTTCTTTTGAGGAGGAACCAAGTTCAATCAAGCAGGGCATTACAATTACTAGTTTACCCTGAGCCTGTCGAAGGGTTTTTATGTAATCTAAATGTGCTATCACGCTATCCGGATTTGCTGAGTAGGTGGCGTCAATAATTTTTAATCCCGAAATCCCCTGCTTTATTTGAATTCCGGCGAATTTGTTTTCTATTCTATCTAAAGCCCCGCTAATTTCTTCATTAGTCATCCCCAACTCTCGGGCTACCATTTTTACTCCTTCAATATTTTCTAAACCAGCTAATTCAACATTTTCTCCGTAGAGAAATTTTTTAATCTTGGTTCTTTGATAAAGCTCAACACAATATTTATTTTTGGCGTTAAAAAATGCGACTCCATCTTCAGGTAAACTTTCTATTAGTTCATATTTTGTCTTAATTATATTCTCTAAAGAACCGAATGTGGCAAGGTGCTGTTCGTTAATGCCCGTTAAAATGCCAATTTTAGGTTTTGTGATGTCGCAAAGAAGCTTTATTTCTCCACGGCAATAAGCGCCCATTTCAACAATGAAAATTTGATGCTCGGGTTTTAAATCATTTAAGACGCACTGCGATACTCCCATTTCGGTATTTTGATGTTCTTTTGTCTTAAGAACATTAAACTTTTCAGTCAAAATTGTATATAAAAATTCTTTGGTTGAGGTTTTACCATAACTTCCAGTAATGCCAATCACCAACAGGTCTTTAGCTTCAGCTCGCTTCTTTTTAGCTTTTTTGATAATTTGATTTCTCCATAAAACTGTTAGGGGTTGGAAAATAAAAACAATTAACGAAATAATTACTGGAGTTAAAATATCAAAAACTAAAAGCCAGAAAGCGCCCCAAATAATTTCTTTAACGCCCAGAAAGAGGATCAAAAGAACTGAAATTTCCAGAATTAAAGCTGCGGAAATTAAAAAAACCGCTTTTTTGGTCAAAATTGGTTTTTTAAGCGTTTTTTTAAAAAAATCTATTAGTACTTTGGCGCATTCAGAAAAATAGAGGATTATTAAAAACAACAGGAAATAAAGAGGGCAGACGAAAAAAGCCAAGACTAATATAAATTTTAAAAAGATGAGCTTGCTAAAAAGGAGGTTTTTCCCTTTTTCTGTTCGGAAATGATCCAAAAATCGCAGAATCCTGTATTCCTTTAACTGCCAGAGGTAAAGATAAAACAAAATAACTTTGGTTGTCCGGATGAACCAAAGAAAACTTAAAATCAGAATCATAGTTTAGCTTTGTAAAAAAGAAACTAAAATTTTAGATAATTCTTCCGGAGCTTCCCGATGAGGACTATGTCTTACCCCGGGAAGAATTCTGAGCTGGGAGCGTTTAATTTTTTCTTTAATTCGATAAGCATCTTTTAACGGTAAAACATCATCTTTTTTGCCCCATAAAATTAAGGTGGGAACTTTGATTTTTTCCAAAATCATTTCTAAGTCTTCCTCTTTACCTATTTTCTTCATTGTTTCTTTCATTGTCCCGTCAGCAACATAATAATCTTTGACTCCAGCTAACTTATAAATTAGTTTTTGAGCATAGGGCTGGAGAAAAGTCAATTTTGGCAAAGAAAGAATTTTTTTGCCGAAATAAGCTAACCAATAAAAAAGATAGGTTTTAATACTTTTTCTTTTAATTATGGCCGGAGCACACAAAATGAGTCTTTCTACCTTCTCAGGAAATTTAGTGGTTATTTTCACCGCCAGTCCTCCTCCAAAAGAATGACCCAAAAGATTAAATTTTTGCCATTTTTTTTCTTTGACTTTTTGGAGAATCCAGTTTAGATAATCATCTCTTCCCCAGGGTTTTGGAGGAGAAAAAGTTATCCCGAAACCAGGCAAATCAAGAACTAAAACTTCTATTCCTTTTTCCCCCAGCAAATCCTTTACTCTCTGCCAACGCTCAGAATTTGAACCCCAGCCATGTAAAATTAAGAGAGGCTCTCTTTTCATCGACTAATTACCTTAAATTTCAAATATTTCTGTAAGGCTTCGGGCACCTTAATGCTTCCATCTTTTTGCTGGTAATTTTCAATAATGGCAATTAAAATTCTGCCGATGGCAAGAGCCGTACCGTTTACCATATGAACAAATTCCAGCCCTCTTTTCGTTCGATAACGAATATCCAAACGCCTGGCCTGAAAATCAGTGCAATTACTTGTCGAGTGAGTCTCTCGATAACGATTTTCTGATGGCAACCAAGATTCAATATCGTATTTAGCGGCTACTGGAAATCCTAAATCTCCTGTAGATATCTGAACGACTCGATATGGAATTTTTAGAAGCTGCATCAGTTTTTCTTCTGTTGATAAGAAAAACTGATGTTCTTTTTTCGAATCTTCGGGTTTTGAGAAACTAAACATTTCTGTCTTATCAAATTGGTGTACCCTGAAAATTCCTTTTGTATCTTTGCCATAAGAACCAGCTTCTCTTCGAAAACAGGGGGAAAAACCGAGATATCTTTTCGGCAATTCTTTTTCATCAAAAATTTCACCAGCATGACTTACTCCAATTGATTGTTCCGAAGTTCCAACTAAACAAAGATTATCTTTTTCTAAAAAGTAAGCTTCTTCTCTATCCAACTGTTCTAAGTATCCCATTCCTCTCATCATTTCTTCTTTTAAAATCACGGGCGGAATTGTTGGAATAAAACTTTCTTTTAATAGATTTTCGAAAACAAAATTTATTATGGCAAATTCTAATAATACTGCTTCATTTTTTAAGTAATAAAATCTTGTTCCGGAAACCTTGGCCGCTCTTTTTATATCGATTAAATCTAATTTTTCAGCTATTTCTAAATGATCTTTTGGTTTAAAATCAAATTTTGTTTTCTCGCCAACCCCTCTTAAAATAACATTGTCTTTTTCATCTTTGCCTGCTGGCACATCATCTTGAGGCAAATTGGGAATTTGAAGCATTAAATTATTAAACTTCTTTTCTAGTTCTTTTAAATTTTCATCTAATCTGTCGT
>CAZJYW010000013.1:0-9625 GCA_964550395.1 uncultured Candidatus Saccharibacteria bacterium | reverse complement strand
TCCTTTTAATTAAAAGGCTCAGAGACCCTCCTCCAAGCCAATTAATTTGCGGTCGCGACGGGATTTGAACCCGTGATCTCTTCCGTGACAGGGAAGCATGTTTAACCAGGCTACACCACGCGACCGTGTGCCGGTGACAGGACTTGAACCTGTGACCTTATCCTTATGAAGAATCTGCTCTAACCACTGAGCTACACCGGCAAGAACTTGTTGCGGGGGCCCGAATTGCACGGGCGTCTCGAGGTTATGGGCCTCGCAAGATACTACTTCTCCACCCCGCGATGCTATTTTACTCTACCCCGCCCTTTTTGTAAAGTAAAAAACTCCTAAGTCGATGAAACGTTTAAATTAGAAATCTGCTAATTCTACTTATTATGAAAAAGGGGTGGGGTTCAAGGTTAGAAAACCTCTAAATCCCTGAGGGCCTGTTCGTAAACGTCTAACGCCCTCTTGGCTTCATCTAAAGTCAGTCTATAGTCAGGGTCATGGACAATATTATTGCGAATTTTGTGAGCTCCCCAAATTTGCTCAAGATTAGGGAGGGTAACAGCAGTTAATTTCTCTAATCTCTCTCCCAGAGTTTCACCACCAAAGCCCATTCTTTTTAAAATGTCATTCAGCATCGAATCGGCTTCAATTACGGCTAATTTATGTTCCGATTCCAGGCCGGTTTCCAATCTGGCAGTAATTTTAGCCCAATTTTTTACCACCTTTCTTGCTCCACAAGGCCGGAAGGAAAAAAATTCTACCAAATCCCATATCAACATTCTTTTTAACCAGAGAGTTTTAGCCAGAACGAAAATAATAAACCCGAACAAAATTAAAGCTGCAATAATAAATAAAATCTTTAAAATTAGTAGCCCTCCACTAAAGGTAGGATTAAGGATAGATGAAATTATCTCGGGCATGTTTTTTCAAAAATTTCGCCAATTTCTAAAATTTTACTTTCTTCAAAAGGTTTTCCAATAATTTGGAGGCCGACTGGTAAATGACCTGCTTTACCACAAGGGAGAGAAAGAGCAGGCAGGCCAGCTAAATTGATAGAAACCGTGTAAACATCAACTAGATACATTGAAAGGGGGTCTTCAATTTTTTCCCCTATTTTAAAGGCGACAAATGGGGATGTCGGAGTTAAAAGGCAATCAACTTTTTCAAAAACTTTTTCAAAATCATTTTTTACTAAAGTCCTCGTTTTCTGGGCTCTTAGATAGTAGGCTTCATAATAACCGGCTGACAAAGAGTAAGTTCCCAACATAATCCTTCTCCTAACTTCTTGTCCAAACCCTTCTCCTTTAGATTTTAAATAAATCTCCATTAAATCTTTAGCTTCTTTAGCTGAATAACCATATTTTATTCCATCGTATCTCGATAAGTTAGCCGAAGCCTCTGAGGGTGAAATTATATAGTAAGCAGGCAAAGCATATTCAGTATGAGGCAAACTAACTTCTTCAATTTTGGCTCCCATTTCTTGGTATTTTTTAATGGTGGCTTCTATTACTTTTTTAACTTCCCCGTCTATACCCTTAATGAAATATTCCTTCGGAATTCCAATCTTTATTTCTTTTAAATTAAGTTTTTCGTTTTTCGTTTTTGGCTTTTGGCTTAATTCAACACTGGTAGAATCCATCTCGTCCCGCCCTTTGATAGCCTCAAAAACAATCTTACAATCTTTCACGGTCTTTGTTATCGGCCCAATTTGATCTAAAGAAGAAGCAAAAGCAATTAAACCATAACGAGAAACTGCTCCATAAGTAGGTTTTAAACCAACTACTCCGCAGAAAGAAGCTGGTAGACGAATCGAACCGCCGGTATCTGAACCCAAAGCATAAACACATTCATTAGCCGCTACGGCAGCAGCTGATCCTCCGGAAGAACCTCCGGGAACCCGGGTTAAATCATGGGGATTGTGAGTTGGTCCGAAGGCAGAATTTTCAGTCGAAGAACCCATGGCAAACTCATCCAGATTTGTTTTTCCCAAAATTAGACAACTTTCTTCTTTAAGTTTTTTTATCACTGTCGCATCATAAGGAGCGATGTAATTTTCTAAAATTTTGGAACCGGCCGTACATTTTATACCTTCAACCAAAATGTTGTCTTTGATGGCCGTGGGAATACCAGCCAGAATCGGAAGTTTCTTGCCAGTAGAAATTAAGTTGTCAATTTTTTTCGCCTGAGATAAAGCTTTCTCAGTATTAATAGTTAAAAAAGCAAAAATTTCTCTATCTTTTTCTCTTATCTTATCCAGATAGGCTTTACAAAGTTCAAGGGCTGAAAATTCCTTTTTTTCTAATCCCTGATGGGCTTGAGTAATAGTAAAGTCAGTTAGTTGCATTTTTAGAGAACGGACTTGGTTTTTAGATAGCCCTCTTTCTTCTCTGGAGCCATTTCAATTAACTTTTTTCTTATCTCTAATTTTTTTTCTTTTGATTGGTCTTCCCTCATCACGTTCTCAATCTTAACGGAATGACTAGTCGGTTCAATTTTGGAAATATCCAATTCTTTTAATTTTTCCATATAATCCAGAATGGAAGAAAGCTCATTTTGCATTTTCTTAAGCTCGGCCTGAGTTAAGCCGAGCCTAGCCAGTTTAGCTATGTGTTTTACTTCTTCTTCGGAAATCATTGAAAATTGATAATTGAAAATTTTATTTTGGTGGTTCCAAAAATTCTGCCTCCACCAATATTTCTTGTAATTGGTCGAGATTTTCTAAAACCATTCCCGCTCCTCTGACGACCGCCGTCATCGGGTCTTCAACAATTTTAGTCGGAATTTTAGTCTCTTTTTGAATCAGAGTATCTAATCCCCGCAAAAGTGCGCCGCCACCAGCCATTTGAATTCCCGAAGCCATTATATCAGCTAATAATTCTGGAGGAGTTTCCTCGACCGCCGTTTTTATTTCGGTAACAATTTGTTTCACTGATTTTTCCATCGCTTTTTTTATATCCTCATCAGAAACCGAAATTTCTTCAGGAAGTCCGGTAACTAAATTTCTCCCCCGAAGGGACAGCTCTCTTTTATCTTTTAAAGGATAAGCTGAACCTATCCCAATCTTAATATCCTCAGCTGTTCTCTCTCCAATTAATAATTTGTATTCTTCTTGGGCAAATTGAATTATGTCTTCATTAAGTTTATCCCCGGCTACTCTTAGACTTTTAGATATCACAATTCCTCCTAAAGAAATGACTGCCACCTCGGTTGTGCCGCCACCAATGTCAACTACAAAATTTCCTCCCGCTTCTTGAACTGGGAGCCTGGCGCCAATAGCTGCAGCCATTGGTTGCTCAATTAAAAAAACTTCTCTAGCTCCAGCATTTTTAGATGCATCATAAACTGCCTTTTTTTCTACTTCGGTAACTCCGCAAGGAATACCGACAATCACTCGCGGCCTAGGGTTTAAAATAAATTTTCTTCGATGGGCTTTCTCGATGAAATATCTAAGCATTTGTTCAGTTACTTCAAAGTCAGAAACTACTCCCGCGACTAAGGGTCGGGTAGCCACAATATGACTGGGAGTTCTCCCAACCATCTTTTTGGCTTCGTCCCCAATTGCCAAAATTTGACCGGTTTTCTGATTGACCGCTACTACTGAAGGTTCAGTAATTACTATTCCTCTCCCTCTGACATAAACCAGGGAATTAGCTGTTCCTAAATCAATAGCAATATCTTCTGACAGATTGGAAAGAAGTTTATTTATTGAAAATTTAAAATTTGGCATTTAAAATTTGCTTAATTTTTACTAATCTGGTTTTTTTCTCGCCTCTCTTCTTTATCTCTAAACAATTTTTCTTTAGCGTTCTCTCGCTTATCACGATTCTGTATGGTATTCCAATTAAATCACTATCAGCAAATTTCTCTCCAGCCGATTTTTCTTCTCTGTCGTCATATAATACTCCGACTCCCTGTTTCTGTAAATCTTGATATAATTTTTGGCTTGCTTTTTTAACTTTCTTACTATTCTCAATTTGGATTAGATGAATTTGAAACGGAGCGACTGTCTTGGGCCAAATAATTCCATTTTGGTCATGGTGAACCTCGACTATTGTTCCCATGATTCGGGAAAGTCCTATTCCATAACAACCCATAATAATTAATTTTCTCTTACTATCTTTATCCACAAAGAAAGCATTCATTGCTTTAGAATATTTAGTTCCTAAAGGAAAAATGTTGCCAACTTCAATTGATTTTCCTTCTTTTAAAATGCTTTTACATTTGGGGCACTTTTGACCCTCCTTAAATTTAGTAATTTCTTTGTTTTGAGAAAAATCTCCCCTGGAGCAACAAACAATGGTGTCTTCTCCTCCTTCAGTCAAAACTTGGAATTCATGAGTATATTCCCTGGTAAATCCTTTGCCAGAGGCTTCAGTAACGATTGCTTCCAGACCACATCTTTTAAAAATTCTCAGATAGGCTTGAGTTACTTTCTGATAATATTTTTTAAAATCCCCTTGAGAGCTGTGAAAACTATAAAGATCTTTCATGTTAAATTCTCTTCCTCTTAATAGGCCGGACCTTGCTCTTGGCTCTTTCCGGAACTTGGTCTGAATCTGGTATAGATATAAAGGGAGCTCAGTATACGATTTCAGATAATGCCTGATGATATCAGTTAACATCTCTTCATGGGTTGGCCCCAAGCCAATTTCTTTGCCATCCTCTTTGCATTTATACATTACTTTCCCCATCTCTTTTGACCAGCGACCAGTCTCTTCCCAAAGTTTTTTTGGTTGAAAGATGGTCATTAAAATCTCTCTGCCGCCAATCATCTCCATCTCCTCTCTGATTATGTTTTCAATTTTTCTCAAAACTCTTAAGCCTAAAGGCAAATAAGTATAGGCGCCAGCCATTTCTTTGTAAATAAAACCGCCCCTCAAGAGAAGTTGAGCATTAATACTTTTCTCGTCTTTTGGTATCTCTTTTAAAGTTCTAGTAAAAAGTTCAGATTGTAACATATTAAAAAATTCTTATTATGTCTTTAATTGTTACCCAAATCATTAAGGCGATTAACAGGACAAAGAAGATACTGGTAATGCTTTGTTCAATTTTTTGGGAAACTGCCCTTCTTCTCATTTTCTCGATTACCAAGAAAAGTAATTTCCCGCCGTCTAAAGCTGGAATAGGCAAAATATTAAAAATGGCAAGATAAATAGAAATTAAGGCGATAAATTGGAGATAGTAAGTCAATCCTAAATGGGCAGCCTGAGTCATTAGGGACCCAATTCCAATTGGCCCCATCAATTGAGCCCCAGCTGGCAATCCTTTTCCCTGGATTAAATTTCCAAAAACTTGCAAAAGACCTGCCCCAATGGAACCAGTTAAGTTAAAGCAAGCCTCAACTCCTTTAATTGGAGCTAAATACCAGAGGTAACTAGTCAAGGTGGTTCTCGCTAAGCCTACCCCCATTGCTCCTTCCCCTTCCGGGGGCGAAACTCTAGGAATTAATGTCGCATCAAAAAATTCTTTCCCTCTTTCAATCGTCAAAGTTATTTCTTCTCCTTTATGTAAATTAATAAACTCCTGAACCTGTTTTACCTTGTCAATTTTTAATTTTTCATTTTTAATGCTTGCTTTGAGAGACGCGATTGTGTCTCCCGCTTTTATTCCTGTTTCTTCGGCTGGTGAACCACTGGCTACTGCTATAATCTGAACTTTGGGGTTTACTGCTTCGGCTTCATCTGAAATAGCCTGAGGTACCCCCATCCCGAAGACAATACTTAATAAAATAGCTGAAATTATCCAAAAAGATGCCACTCCTCCCAGAATAATCAAAGCCCTCTGCCAAATTGGTTTTCCAGTAAAGCTTCGGGGTTCTTTAATTTCCTTTTCTTCTCCATAAAGCCTAACAAAACCTCCAAGAGGTATGAGATTTAAAGAATATAAAGTTTCACCAATTTTTTTTCCAAAGATTCTGGGAGGATAACCTATTCCGAATTCCTCAACCCTAACCCCAAATTTCTTAGCTACCAGAAAATGGCCAAATTCATGCAAAACAATTAAACTAATAAAACTGATAAAAACAATTAAAATAATCATTTATTTAAATAAATTGAAAATTTATTGAGCTAAGAACTTATCTCTTTCTTTTTTCTCTCCCCGATTTCTTCTGTTTTCTGATTATACTCGTCTATTAAATCTTGGAGCTCATTTTTGGCCCTGAATTTATCATCTTCTCTGATTTTTCCTTCTTTTACTTCTTCCTGAATCTTATCCCAAGCTTCTTCTCGCCAATGCCTAATTGTCTTTTTGGCTTCTTCCATCTTTTCCGAAAGTATTTTGAGTAAATTTTTTCTATACTCTTCACTTAAGGGAGGTAAAGAAAGACGGATTGAATCTTTGTCCACAATTGGGGACGTTCCAATGGCCGATTGCTGGACGGCTTTCTCGATTGGCTCAAGATAAGATTTGTCCCAGGGCTGAATTAAAATTTGCCTCGGCTCAAGAATTGATATCGCTGCCAATTGTTTCAAAAGAAATTTTTGGCCAAAACATTCTACCTCGATATCTTCAATCAAAGAAGGCGTTGCCTTTCCAGTCCGAATTTTAGCCAATTCTCTCTCTAAAAAATTAATCGCTTTATCAAGTTCTGGCCTGATTTTTTCGATAATTTCCTGATATGAACTCATAGTTCAAGCATTAAAATTTCCAGGGCTAATCTTGAGTTAATATTGGTTGTTGAAATTAGAAAATTTGTATTTTGAATTTGACTGAGGATATTTTTTAGTTTAGGAAAAGTATGTTGAGATTTTTTTTCTAGCAAAACATTTCTAAAGTAGGATAACCAAATTTCTAAAATTTCTTTTAAATTAGATTCTCTAGATAGCTCTTTAGCAGATTGAAAGCGGGATGCTATCCCAGAATTTGAAATTTTGATTAACTCTTTAATAATCTTCTTTCGATTCTCTAACTTTTGGGGGTCAGAAACAAAATCTACGGCTTCCCCCGGCCTGCCCAGACAAAATTTACTCGCCTCTTCCCAATCTCTGTCAGAAAGCTTTTCTCTCAAATAACTTTTAATTTCAACTTCTTTTACTGGAGAAAATTTAATAATTTCACACCTGGAGGAAATGGTTGGCAAGAGCCTTTCTGGCGATTCAGTAATCAAAATTAAAATAGTTCTACCTTTTGGTTCTTCCAGGGTTTTCAAAAAGGAATTCTGACTATCTTTGGTCATTAAATGAGCCTGGTCGATAAGGGATACTTTGAAAAGAGCGGAATAAGGTTTCAAAGATAATTTCTGGATAAGTTCTCTGATTTGAGCAATTTGAATTTCCTTTTCTTTAGGCTCTATCAAAATTAAGTCAGGATGTCCCGGGTCAAAATTTCCACCATTAATCAATTTAACAAATTCTAGGGCTATTCTCTTTTTCCCCAATTTTTCTTGACCGCAAAATAAATAGGCATGAGAGACCTTGCCTGATTCCGCACTTTGCTTTAGAAACTGCCATTGCCTTTGATGTCCAATAATTTCCATTTTATTTTTTGCTCATTATGCTTTTTTTATAAATGTCCAAATTTTCCAATATTACCCCCGTCCCCCTGGCCACGCAATGCAAAGGTTCTTCAGCTAAGACGCAGGGCACTCCCGTGGCCTTGGCAATGAGCTCTGGAATGTTTCTTAATAAACTGCCGCCTCCGGCAAGAACCATTCCTTTATCTATTATGTCAGCAGATAATTCCGGTGGAGTGTCTCTCAAAACTAGTTTAATCACCTGGATAATATCAGATAAAGAATCAGAGATTGCTTCACAAACCTCATTGGAGGAAACTTTGATAGTCCGGGGCAGACCTAAAATTAAATCCCGACCTCGAATTGCTAATTTTTTTTCTTCCTTTTCGGGAAGGGCGGTTCCGATTTTTATTTTTATTTCCTCGGCAGTTTGTTCTCCGATGGCTAAATTATATTTTTTCTTAATATAATCTGAAATTACAAAATCCATTCTATCCCCGGCTACTCTAACTGAATGACAGGTAACTATTCCTCCCAGAGAAATTACCGCCGTCTCCGATGTTCCTCCGCCAATATCAATAATCATGTTGCCAGAACAAGAATTAATCGGGATATCGGCTCCAATGGCGGCTAAAATCGGTTCTTTAGCCACGTAGACCGCCTTGGCTCCAGCCGTAAGGCCGGCCTCAATTACTGCTCTTCTCTCAGTTGAGGTGATGCCAGCAGGCACCCCAATCATTAATTCTGGTTTTAAAAACTTGAAGCGGCCAGAAACTTTATCGATAAAATATCTCAGCATGGCCTGAGTTACTCTGAAATCAGCAATCACTCCGTCTTTTAGGGGCCGGTAAACCCTGATGGTGTCAGGGGTTCGACCGGTCATTTCTTTGGCTTCTGTTCCAACGGCCAAAATTTTATTTTCACCTAAAGAAACCGCCACCACCGAAGGTTCTTCCAAAACCACTCCCTTGCCGGGGAGAAAGACCAAAGAATTACAAGTTCCGAGGTCAATTCCAATTTTCATATATAATTAATATACCTTAAAATCTAAAATTTGGCAAACTTTTTTACTATTAGACCAACCGTCACAACAAAAATCCCACCCAAAATAAATAAAAGATTATATCCTACGGCTCCAATAATGGCACCGGAAATTAAAGCTCCCAAAGCTACTCCTAAGGGAGAGAAAATTGTATCTAAGGCCCCGGCTTCTTCCGGATTTTCTTTTAATTTTTGGGAGATTAATCCTGACCTCCCAGAATTAGTAATCAGGCTCCCAATTGACCTCCCAAAATTAATTAATAAAATGCTGAAAAAATTTAAAACTGGGACCAAGGCTCCAAACAAAATTGAGGAAATTCCGGTGATTAACCCTCCTTGAAAAATATTTTTTTCACTTCTTAAGCGTCCTAAGTACTTAATAATCAAAAGAGAGATTGGCAAAAATAAAAATGAAAAAATAGAAGCAAAAATTAAAATTAGATTTTGAGACCACAAAAGTGAATCTTTCAAAAATAAAACAAAAAAGGCCTGATAAAAACCGGCTAAAAGTAAAACTGAAAATGAAATAAGAATTGGAGGCAGAATATCCCTTCCTTTTATTTTTTGAAAAACCTTTTGGTAATTTTCTTGAAACTTTTGAAAATTAAAGTATTTATCTAAAGGACGGCTAGCTTCTCTTTTTAGTTGAGTGAAACAAAAAATAGCCGTAAAAATTTGGACAACTAAACTAAAAATGAAAACGCCGATAAAATTAAATTTCCAGATAAATAAGGCGCCGATTGCTGGAGCCAAAGCCTTAGCATAAAAAGGAGCAGTATAAAACCAGCCAAAAGCTCTATCATAACTTTCTAAAGGGGAGCTCATCAAAATTGCCCGGGCTGAAGCGAAAAATAAGGCGGCTGAAATTCCCAATAAAACTTGCCAAAAATAAAATAAATGAGGGTTTTGAATTAGAATCATTCCCAAGACATAAACCCCATAGCCTAAAATTCCGATTGTAGCCAAAACTGCCGGGTTGATTTTGTGATTTAAAAAACCAACAAGGGGAGCAAAAAGAGCAATTGGTAAATAAATTAATAAATAGGTATAACCCACTTCGGGAAGAGAAAATCCCCGAGCCACCAAAAATAAAGGGAAGTAAATGGAAAAGAGCCCATAGCCAAACATTAAAAGAAAATGGGA
>CAZJYW010000012.1:0-10156 GCA_964550395.1 uncultured Candidatus Saccharibacteria bacterium | reverse complement strand
TGCTGGCATCCCCGGTCTTGAACCAAGATTTTCTTGCCCCGTAGTGAAGCGAAGCTTCTACTACTGGGGAATCGGGGCATTTTTCAGTAATTTTCTAAACAAATTTTCTAAACAATCCTTTATTGGTTTTTTCTTATTTTAATTGCCTTACCTTCGGTTAAAGCTTCGGCGACTTTCTTCCGAGCCGAAGTTAAAATTCGCTGAAGGGTGCTTTGGGAAACTTTCATTTTCTTTGCTGCCTCTTTTTGCTCCAAATCCTTCAAATCGCAAAGTCGCAGCGCCCCTAACTCATCTATACTTAAATCAACTTCTTCCAGCGTGGATAAAGGTACTGCTCTCGGTTTGAAATAAATCACATCCGGGTCAAATAATACTCTTCTCGGCTTTAATGGTCTTGCCATATTATTTCCTGACTAAGTTAATTTTACAATTTGGACACTCAAGCGTCGAACAAGGAACGCCGCGTTCGTGAGGAATTTTATAACCGCATTTTGAGCAAACGCAATAGCCTCCCGGCCCCCCTCCCGTAGCTTCTTTAACTTCTCCCTTGAATCTACTCCGCCTCTGCCAACCGAAACTTCTACCAAAAGCAGGTTTATAAAATCCGGTTTCTACTTCGTGGCTTGTGATTTGAATAGTAACATACTGAAGACTTTCTATTGCATTTATAAGCTCCTCTCTTAAACTCTTGGAAACTTTAGTTGCCTCTTCAACGTTTAAATTGCTGGGCAATTGTATTTCCAAGTTGGCGGTGACGGCCGAACCTTTTTTCTGGGTTTTCAAAGAAGTAATTTCAATATTCTGATTTTTAGCGATTGTTCTTATTTCTTCTTCAATTTCTTCCCCGGCTGAAACATCAAGCAAAGAATCAACCGCTTCCTTTCCCAAAGAAAAAGATTCCTTAATAATATAAAGACCGATTAAAAAGGCTAAGGCCGAATCAATAAATATCCAATATTTCGTTAAGGCCAATCCCAGAAAAACCGCCAGAGAAGCAAAAACATCAACCCTTGAATGGAGCCCGTCGGATAACAGAGCAATGGAGTTTTCTTTTTTACCGAAATGAATTTTCAAGCGAGCCATTATTTCGTTTACGGCTGCTGAAAATATCATTATCCCGAAAGCCAGATAACCGATTTCAATTTTTTCCGGATTTAAAAAATTCTTGTAAGCCTCCCACATTATTCCCAAACCTGTCGCTAAAAGAATCAGGGTGATAATTACTCCGGCCAAAACCTCAAACTTATAATGGCCGTAGGGATGTTTTTGGTCTTCCGGTTTTTTGGAAATTTTAATTCCAATATAACCGACCGCCGAAGAAAAAATATCCATAAAAGAATGAAGGCCTTCGGCCAGAATTGCGGCAGAACCGGAAAAAATACCGACGGAAATCTTTCCTCCGGCTAAAACAAAATTCGCCAATACCGAAAGCAAAGCTATTTTTTCTTTCATTTTATTTTATATTGATTTTATTAATAATTTCTCTGAATATCCTTTTATATTTAGGATTTATTTCAACTACGGGCTTCATCTTAATCGTTGATTTGACGAAATCTTTTCTGTAAGGAATTTTTCCGATAATCGGGATATTATTTTCTTTGGCAAATTTCTCTATTTCTTTATAAAAATTTTTGGCAAGATCAGATTTGTTTATCACAATACCGTGTTTAATTCCAAAATGCTCGGCCAGATACAAAACTCTTTT
This sequence comes from uncultured Candidatus Saccharibacteria bacterium, assembly GCA_964550395.1. Lineage (GTDB taxonomy): Bacteria > Patescibacteriota > Minisyncoccia > Minisyncoccales > CAZJYW01 > CAZJYW01. The sequence goes on along the minus strand of CAZJYW010000012.1, from coordinate 8,451 downwards.
TAAATCAAATAGAGCAGATGGCGTCGGCTCGGTTACGGCCGCTATATAATCGGTGCCAACCAATGAAGCAATCACCGGGCAACCGATTCCGGGCGAAGAATCAATAACCATTATTTCAGCTTTTACTTTTTCATTAATCTTATCGGAATATTTCCTTACTTCGGCCACTACTTCGCCGGAAGCCAGTTCTCCCAATTTAAGTTCGCCCGAAACCAAATTGACCTTATAATTTTTTCCGGTATAAATTTTTCCAATTTCTTTTTTAGTTTCTGTTATGGCGCCGGTCGGGCAGGCAACGATACAGGCCTTGCAGCCAATACAAACATCTTTTACAAAAGCCGGGTATTTACCTTTAGCAAAGACAATGGCATTCTGTTTGCAAACGGAAGCGCACTTACCGCATTTTGTGCATTTTTTAAAGTCCCATTTGGGAATCGGTTGGTAAACGGTGGCGTATTTTTTTCTTTTTATGGAAAGCAAAAGGTGGTCATTAGGACATTCGGCATCTGCATCTACTAGCATAGTTTTAATTTTTCTGGCAAATTCTACCGCCAGAGAAGTTGCCACCATTGACTTGCCCACCCCGCCCTTGCCTCCAGTAATTGCGATTTTCATATTTTATGTTCCTTTTTTAAAAATCATTGACATTAGAAAAATTGAGGCACTAATTATAATAATTAATGGACCGGCTGGAAAATCAGTGAATTTAAAAAGCAAAATTCCTAAAAAAGCAGATATTGCCCCGAAAGATGTCGCCAAAAAGACATACTGAAATAAATTTTTGCTTAAGTTTCTAGCGGCACAAACCGGAATGGCAATTAGGGCAGCGGTTAAAAGTCCGCCGACCATTTTTACTCCCAAAGCAACGATGATAGCAATTGCTCCAAGGTAGAAAAAATTGTATTTTTTGACATTAATTTTTTCTATCTTAGCTAAATCTTCGGAGATATTAATCAAAACCATCCGGGAATAAATCTTCTTAATAATAAAGAAAACCAAAAAACACAAAATAGTCGTAACCAATGCTTCGCTTAGACTAACTTTAGTAATGTCGCCGACTAAAGCAGTCTCTGCCTGCTCAATTGGCAAAAATAAAAAGGCAATGGCAACACCCGAAGCAAAAACAACGGCAGTTAAAGCTTCCATGGGCAATTTCGTTTTTATTTCTAAGAGCCAGATTAAAATAATTCCCAAGATAACAAAAGGAAAAGCCCCTAAAGAAATATCAAAACCGTAAATTAAAGCCAAGGCAATTCCCGGCAAGGTTAAATGACCTAGAGGACCGGCAACCAGAGCCATCTTTTTTGAAAGCATTAAAGTCCCTAAATATCCCGCTACCCCTCCGATAAAAATTCCAGCTGCTAAACTTAATAAAAATTGTTCCATAATTTTAGTGTTTATGATGCTCGTAAAATTTCACTTCTTCACCATAAAGTTTGTGTAAAGTTTCTGAGCTCAAAACTTCTTTTGGAATGCCCTGACAGATTGGGCATTTGTTCAGACAAATGACAGAATTGGAAAATTTAAAAACAACGCTTAAATCATGGGTAACCAGTAAAATCGTCAAATTTCTTTCCTCTTTTAATTTAGCTAATAAGGCGTAGATGGTTTCTTCACCGCCAATATCAATCCCAGTAGTCGGTTCATCAAAAAGCAAAACATCGGGATTCCCAATTAAAGCCCAGGCAATCAATATTCTCTGAAATTGTCCGGAAGATAGTTTGCCTACATTTTTGTTTAAAAAATTATTTTTAAATCCTACTGAGTTTAAAGTTTTTTCTATTTCTTTTTTTGAAGATCCTTTCAGTTCAAAAAATTCTTCAACACTCATTGGGGTTTCTTTTATAAATGGCAATCTTTGGGGAACATAACCAATTTTAACTTCTTTTTGCCACTCAATTTCTCCTTTATATGGCAAAACTCCTGATAAAGTTTTCAATAAAACTGTTTTCCCGGCGCCATTTGGTCCTAAAATAGTTAAAACATCCCCTTCTTTTACTTCAAAAGAAAGATCTTCAATTACTTTTTCTCTTCCCAACTCTACGTTTAAATTTTTTACTTTCAAAATAGAATTTGACATAAGTTTACTTTAATCTTTTTTTCTTTTGTTTTTTCTTTTTCCATATCTTTTTTTGGGTTGTATTATTTTATTATTGTTTTTAAAGTCTTAAAATCTTCTTCAAGAATTTTCTTCATATTCGGATTGTAAGTGGCCACGGCCGGATGATAAAAAGGTACTATGGTAATATCCTGAAAAAGGCCCTTGTTTTTAAATAATCTGCCATGGATTTTACTGATTCCTTCTATTCGGTCTCCCAGTCCGAACTTTTCCATCAAAAAATTCATTGAATACCTGCCCAAGGGGCAAATTACTTCCGGTTTGATTGTCTCAATCTGTCTTTCTAAATAAGGAGTACAAGCTTGGATTTCCTCCGGCTGCGGGTCTCGATTTTCAGGAGGTCTATCTTTTAAAATATTGGTAATATAAACATCTTCTCTTTTTATACCAGCAGATTTTAAAAGCTCGTCTAAAATCTTCCCGGATGCCCCGCAAAATGGCCTACCCGTTTTGGCTTCCTGTAATCCCGGCGCTTCTCCTACAAACATTATTTTTGCCCGATGATTTCCTTCTCCGATTACAGGATAAAATCTGTTTTTAATTCTTTCTTTATATAAGAAACATTTTTTACAGTCTAAAACCTCATTTTTGATTTTTTTAAGTTCTTCTTCTGTTCTTTTCACAATTATATCTCAATTATTTTCCCTGCCCCGCCCTCAATGTATTTCTGGGGATACAGTTCTCTAAGTTCGGTTTTGTGCTGGGTGCAATGAGTAGGACAAATTAGTTTTAAATCTTTAAATAGTTCAAATTCAGAAAATCCGTGCATTCCGCCAATAACTGCATAAATTTTCCCAAATTTTTTAGCTACGCCTAAAATATGGCTCATTTCAGGATGAGAACAACCAACAATTAAAACAATTCCCTTATCCGTTTCAACTCCCATACTTTGCTCAATGCCCTCTAATTCACCAGTTGAAAAGACATTATCGTGGATTTTTTGAGGTTGTTTTAAAATAACTTCACCTTTTATCCCCAAAGAAAAAGGAACGTAAATTTTCTTAATTTTTGGGTTCGCTTTTAAAAACTCATCTAATCCTCCCGTATGGTCAGAATGAAGATGGGAGATAAAAATTTCCTCAATTGATAATGGATCAATTCCTAATTTTTCCATATTGTCCAGTAAAATTTTTCCATTGGCTCCGGTATCAAATAAAATCTTGGGAGTATTTTCTTCTTCCATTAAACAAGAAAATCCCCAATCTTCTTTGAGATCTTCTCTAAAAGCAGTATTGTCATAAATAATAGTAATTTTCATGAAAATTACTATTTAAAAAATAATCCGCAGAAACAATGGCCATCCCTTTCAATTTCTTCTCGATGCCATTGGCAAGGGCAAATTTTAGATTTATCCTCTTCCGAATTACCGGTTACCCTTCGACATGGACAATATCTGGCTCCGTATTTCTTCTCATTTTCTAACATTCCTTTAATTAATCTTTTCACTGCTTCTCTGTCTGGATTCAATTTAAATCCATTCTTCTCGGCATACATTTGATAACTTTTTATTATTTCCTCTATATCTTCTGAGTCTTTTGTCTTCGAATCGTCTTTCAGCTCTTCATTTAAAAATTCTTTTATTGCCGGCTCAGGCTTTACCCCAATAAATCCGCTGATCGGCTTTCCGTTTTTAAATAAGACAACGGTTGGAATTTGCTCAATCCCGTATTTTTGGGAAATTTGAGGAGCAGTATCTAAGTCAACTTTAGCCAAAGTTAACTTATCTTCGTACTCCTGAACTACTTTTTCCAAAATTGGCCCGAGCACAAAACAAGGCATACACCATTGCGCCCAAAAATCAACCAAAATCGGTTTTGAGGCGTTTGTAATTTCTTTTTCAAAATTTTCGTCAGTTAATTCTAACATAAGTTAATTTTAGCATATTATTTTTTTTATCTTCCCCTACCGCCTCCGCCTCTACCCTCGCCTCTACCATCTCGAGGACCTCTGCCAAGTCCTCTTCCTCTACCCGCTCCCATTCCTCGTCCCATTCCCCTGCCATCAAATGGTAGAGTTTGAGGAGCTGGTTGAGATGGAATTTCTGTTTCTGTTTTCTCCTCCTTGTCTATTTTCTCTATTGCTCCTATTGAGCAAACACTCTCTCCCCCGCATTTTTCTAGTTTTTCCTGGTCTGCTATTTCCGCTTTTCCGTCCCTTCCTATCTTAGTAGCGCCAGGGCAGTTTTGAAGACAAACCTGGCATCCTATACATTTTTGTTTGTTTACTCTAAACATGTTTTATTTTAGTTATTTGAGCTGTTTCTGAGTTCAAAGCTCTCAAATAATCTTTATTTAACTTATGGATATTATTTTCTCCGCAGGCTCCGGCAATCATTTTTATTTCCTCGGTACAATTTTTAATGAAACCGGCTACATTTTGGGAGGCCTGTTCAACGTCTAAATTTTTTCTTAATCCTGGGTCTTGAGTGGTAATTCCTTAAAATTAAAATATGTCTATATCTTCTTCTTTTAACTCTTGCAATTTGCCATCTTCAAATTTTTGAAGATTTGCGGCGATAGTTTCCTGAACCGCTTTATACGTTTTAATATTATAGTTTTTAAATTTATTATAAGCCATCGCTCCTAGACCAAAAACAATAACTGCTTTTACTCCTTGACGATACAAAAAATCCGGCGGAAATTCTTTTCCTCCCGTAACTTCAGGATTGGGGAAAATTTCGAAACTTTCCGTTTCTGTATCATAAATCAAAAAATTACTTGCCCTGCCAAAATGCAAGGCAACCTTATCATCTAAAGAGCCTTTTTCATTTATCGGAATCACTATTTTCACGTCAATTTATTTTTTTAAGCTTTTCGTCAATGAATTCTTGCAAAACTTTTTCTATCGTACCGTCTCCGGCATAAATACCTATGTTAAATTGGTTCAATACGTCAAGAGCTCTCGGCCCGACATTCTTTGTAATCACAGCTTTAATATCTTTTTCTGCCATTAATTGGGCGGCCGAAATACCCGCCTGACCTAACTGATTTGCGATTTTATTTTCTATCGTTTCAACTTTTTGGATTTTTTCACTTTCAATTTCTGCAACGATAAAATAAGGACATCTGGCGAATACCTCGCTGACATTATCCGTGAGCTTTTCTCCGGTTGAACTTATTGCTATTTTCATGCTATTTTTCCTATTTAATTTTACTTTTGTCCTTTGAGTTCGGCCAAACGGGCTTTAATGGCTTTTAGTTCCTCTTCTAGGTCTGTCACTTCTTCTCCTAACATTTCCTTTTCTTCTTTCTTGGTTATTTGAGGTTGATAAGGATAGCCATATGGGCCATAGCCCCCAAATCCTCTTCCATATCCACGACCCCAACCGCGACCGCCGCCTCTGCGACCGTAACCCATTCTGGCACCGCAGGGACCTAACCCCCAGCCAGTACCAGGACCCAAACCTCCAGGACCTGTTCCGTCAAATCTTGGCATAATTTTTTACAATAATTAATTTTATTTTTTATTAACAAGAGGACGACCTTTTATTATTGCTCCTCTATTATGAATATACACCCTTAACTATACCCTTGTCAATACCCCAGCTGTTTCTAATCAAAAAAATCGCCTTTTAGGCGGTGAATAAAAACTGCTCAGCAATGGATGTTTTTAATTATTTTAAATATTTTTCAATATTTTCCAAGTGTTCTTCGAACCGCGCTCAAGGTAGCTGCGGGCCCCGGTCCAGAACTGAGTCTTTAAGGGGAGATTTGGGCCTTTTAGAGGTGTCTCACTGACCCGTCTCGGTCAGGGCATTTTTAAGCTAAAACTAGATAAAATTTTAATTAATGAGGAAATAAAATTTCAGCCAAACACCAAAGCAGTACTAAAAACCCAACCGCCGTAGATAAAAATATGAGAATAGAATAATCTTTTTTCCTTGTAATACCAATAATGCCGACAAAAAAAGCCGTAATTCCGGAAACAAACCCGGCTAACATCGGCAAGGCTACTCCGGGCCTGACAACAATATCGCGTGCTATTGTTTTCCCGGCCGGAACAGATTCATAAAAACCTACAAATGACATACCGATATAAAAAAATACCGGTATCGCAACAATCAATACAATAGACCACTTACCTAAAATAGTTTTTGGAATAAGTTTAATTATCATTTTGTCTCTTTTTGATATTCAGAATAGGAATAGGCAATTGTGTAGACAGCAACCAGAAGCACAGGAACAAGGATAAAATAGAAGGAATAATTGGGAAAAAATATCCCCAAAAAAGCGATTAAGCCGGCGATCTTGAAAAGCTTTCCGCCAATTTTATGAGTTTTTTCCCAAACCTTTTCATTACTCAAAGTCCAGGGCGTTCTAATACCAATAAACCAGTTCCTTTTGGCGTTTTCTACTAAAATTCCGCAATAATAAAAAAGTATTCCCAAGGCAGGCACCATAAGTCGGCCCATATCAAACCTAAAACCGAGATTCCAGAAAATGCTTAGCAGGTAAATGTAGAATAAAAAAACTATTATTAAAACTATAAATGCATCGAAATATTTCCTGAATTTTTCTATATTGTCTTTCAAGGGATCTATTTTGGGAATTAAAATAAAAAGCAAAAATAACCCGAGAGAAATAATGGGCATCAAAAACAATCCCCAGAATTTTAGCATATAGTCATCTACTTCCCCTTTAATATTCCAATGCGAAGCCATCTCGTCCGGCATCTGGGGATAAAAATAAACACCAATAAAAAAGGATGTTAGAATTATTAATATTATAATTATATTATTCTTTTTCATATCTTTATTTATTTTCTAATCGTCTCGGTCTCTCGAACCGCGCTCAAGGTTGCTGCGGGCCCTGGACGACGTTATAACCTGTTTGGTGAGACTATAATCCTAAATCGCTGCTAATTTGTTGCATAGCTTTAAGACTGATATCAACAAACTCCTCTAATTTTATACCGAGAAGCTCCTCGCATTTTTTGATAATTTCCCTTTTAGCGCCTTTAGCAAAAGACTTTTCAGAGAAACGATTCAAAATACTCTCTGTCGTTAAATCAGCTATTTTCTTTGAAGGCAAAACCAAGGTAGCGGCCACAATTAAACCGGTTAAAGGATCAACTGTAAATAAAGCTTTATCCATCAGTGTTTCCAAGGGTAATCCATGCATTTCGTTATGGACTTTTACTGCCTGACAAATATCTTTATCCAAACCAACTTCCTCAAGCATCTGAGCGCCAATTAAAGAATGTTGACCGGGATTATCCTTAGTTTTTTCGTAATCAATATCGTGCAATAAGCCGACTAAACCCCATTTAGCTTCATCTTGCTGTAAATGAACGGCTAAAGCTCGCATTACGGCTTCTACCGCCAAGCAATGTTTAATTAAATTTTGATTGGAAAGATTTTGTTTTAATAATTCTGAAGCTTGTTCTCTATTCATAGTTTGATTTTACCAAAAAACCGCCTAGTTGGCGATAAAAGTTCGAGCCGTGCCTTTGGCTAAGGAAATTTTAGCAAAAAATAGTGAATTTTTAAATTCAAGTTCGAGCAAAAGAAGTGCTGTCTCTTTTGGATAAAACCCGAACTTATTTCAATAAAAAAGGTTCGAACATCCTTTGATTCTTTTTTTCGAGAGATAACTGTTTTTGTTTATTTAACCTCTTCCAAAATTCAAGGGTTTTACCCAACCAAACTATTCTTTGATAAGGGGTAGTTTTTTCCAAGATATGAATTAGATGTTCATTGACGGTTTCTTTTTTCATATTGTTTAATTTTCTTAAGGTTTTCTACATCAATCAAATCTTGCTTTCTGGCTAAATTCTCTTTCATTTTAATCAAATCGTCTATGAGAATAATAGGAATGGCTAAATCTTTAACTTTAATATGTTTTTTGTTTTTTAAAATCTCTGAAATATTTGGTAAATTAACGCCAATATCGACTACCTTGAAAGGATCTTTTAGGTTATAAAAAGAAACAACTTTCATATTTTTATCTTTGGCTAATTTAGCTAATTTTTCCTTTCGGATAAATTCTTCTTTTTTAATTGGTATTTTTGTCCTGTAGTTTAATTTTATCAAAGCATTGTAAAGATTCTTCAAATTTTCTTTTTCTAAACTAATAATTAAATCTAAATCAACGGTTAACCTGGCAAATCCCAATAAGACCACGGCTGTTCCTCCGCAAACTAAATAATCCACTTTTGCCTTGTTTAATACCCGAAAAACTTCTTCGTAGGGAATGATTTCCTTTTGATTCATTAATTCATTATAACAAATTCGAGTATTTCCTCAACTTACTACAAAAAAAGCCGCGAAGCGGCAAGGCGCAAAACGAGGCGGAAAAACGAGAATATAGTAGCGTGCTGACCCTATGGGACGA
>CAZJYW010000011.1:8964-12668 GCA_964550395.1 uncultured Candidatus Saccharibacteria bacterium | reverse complement strand
CATATTAATTAGATTTAATAATTTTAATCGACCTTTTTCATTATTTTAAATTTTTCCCGCTATGAAATTGGCGATGTACATCTCGCAATCTTTTATTTGTTACGTGAGTGTATATTTGAGTTGTGACAATATTTCGGTGGCCTAGAAATTCCTGGATGGTTCTTAAGTCTACTCCTTGAGTTAATAAATCGGTTGCCATTGAGTGGCGAAGAGTGTGAGGAGTGGTAAAGATAGGAACGCCGGCCAAGATAGCGTATTTTTTGACAATTCTTTCTATGGAGCGAGCAGTAAGGCGAGGTTCGGCATCTTCCCGGGCTCTGTAATGAATGAACAGGGCTTTTTCTTTATCTTTGCGAGTATCTAAATATTGCTTTACCCAAGATAAAGCCCTTTCAGAAAAGTAAACTGTTCGAGGGTGGCTGCCCTTGCCAATGATTCCAAGTTCCAAATCCTTTTTATCTTTTATATTAGCGAATTGTTCTTTGTTTAAGGCAACTAATTCAGCTATTCTTAGCCCGGTTGAGAAAAGACTCTCCAAAATAGCCCTATCTCTTAGGCCGGCTGGCTTTTTAGTGTTAGGAGCCAGTAAAAGCTTCTCAATCTGCTCTAAATTAAGGAATTTAACCGTTTTTTCGGCTTTAGTGCTCTTCGGGAGGGCTATTTTGTCGGCAGGAAGCGAAACCACGTCCTTGGCAGTAAAATAGCCCAGAAGGGCTCTCAGGGCGATAAGATAGTAGTTCTGGGTGACCTTCTTCAAGGGACGGCCTTTTTTGTCTGTATAACGAGATAAATATAGGCGGTAAGCCCAAATATCCTCAGCCATCAGCTCGTGGGGTAGAAGGGTTTCTTTTTTGGTATTCTTGAGCCAAGATATAAACTTCTGGAGATAGTGCTGGTAATTTTCCTGAGTCTTATCTGCTAAACCTTTTTCAACTTCACAATAATCAAGAAAATCAGGGATATGTTTAATGATAGGAATATTTGATTTCTTCATTGAGTAATTTGGGGTAGTGGTTATAGATCTATTTTTGCCCCTATATAAAGTGTCGCTTTACCTACATTGTACGACCTTATCTATCTTAATAATAAATAGCCCAAAAGGCTATGTCAAGGGGAAAAATCCTTATCCCCCTATATCTTAGGGATAGATAAAAAACGAGAAGGAGTGCAAAGCACTCCTTTGGAAACTATTTTGTTGCGTTTGCTTCGCGCAACGAGAAACTGTTAAAGGGCTGGAAAGAACTAGGAGAGAGAGGAGTTATCGGGCTACTTGTTCCTATAAAGATACCTATAAAGGAGGCGTAGTGCCTGCAAGCTCAGCATCACCTTTCCCTTCTCTCCGAGTTCTTCCAGCTTAATTATAACTCTTCAACAAATTTTGTCAAGAAAAAACCGTTAGGGTTTCCTACTCTAACGGCTACATAACCCAAAATAACGTCGCACAATATTATTGTCTTTTTTCTAATTCTTCAAGAATTTTACAAACCGGACAATAAAGTTGAAAATTTTGTCTAATATTTTCTTCTAATTCCTGACTAAAATTAGCCATTGAAATCCAGAGTTCAAATTTAGTCTTACATACAGCGCATTCTACAGAAATTTTTTTATAAGTTTCGTTGTTTGTTTTTTCCATATTTTTATTTAATTAATTCTTTAAATTCGAAGGCGAAATGAATTATCTTGTTAATTCCTTGAGCTTTTCCCAAAGAGATTTTGTGACTCCTGGTAATTCTTCTTTTATTTCTTCTTTTTCTTTTTTAAATTCTTCTTCAATCATTGGTTTTCTTTTTTCTAATTCTTTACCAAAAAGAGTGGCAATCTTTTCCCAAATATTTTGAAACCAGGGTTGAATAGAGGAATCCCACCATTCAGACCATTTTTCATACATCTTTTGCCAGACAGGCAAAACATCTTCTTTCCAAATTTTCTCTAAAATCCCGGGTAATTTTTCCTGGGTAGCTCCAAGAGCTTTTTCCCCCATTTCCCTTGCCTCTTCCAGGGTTTCCGGAGTTTGAAAAGATTTAATCTGGGCAAAAGAAAAACTCGGCAACAAAATTCCAAACATTATTGAAATTACTATTATTTTTTTCATCTTAATATTCCCCTAGCCTCTTTAATTCGTTTAATTGTTTTTTCTTTCCCCAAAATTTCGGCTATTTCAAAAGGGCCAGCTGAGGCTTCTTTGCCAGTAAGTGAAATCCTGAACGGCCAGAGCAGGTATCCCCTGTCCCCTATTTTTTCGGCTTCGGGCATTAAAGAACCCTCTAAATTCTCTTTAGTCCAATTCTCAATTTTAATTTTAGACAATATCTTTCCTAATCTGTCAAGAGATTTGATGATTTCTTTGTCAGTCATCTCTCCCCATTTTAATAAATTTTTGTCATACTCCAGTTTATCTTTGAAGAAAAAATCGGTCAATTCAGAAATTTCTGAGAGCTTTTTTAATCTTTCCTGATAAATTGAAACAATTTTTTGAATGAAATCTAAACTTATTTCCTTTCCAGTTTCAGAAATTTGATAATTTTGTTTAATCTCCATTCCCCCATAAGCCGGAGGGTATTGCTCGGTTTTAAAAGTCGGCGTAATTAGTCCTTCTTTAATTAAATGAGGAAGGCAAAGTTCGGTTAATTTTTCCGGAGATTTGGAACGGAGATAAAATCCGTTTAAAAAATCTAATCTTTTAATATTAAAAATTGCTCCTCCTTTTTGGACTCTTTCCAGGGAAAATTCTTTTACCAAAGAGGGAAGGGAGTAAATCTCTCGCTCTATACCCGGATTCCAGCCCAAAAAGGCCATAAAATTGATTAAAGTTTCCGGCAGATAGCCGGCTTTCCGATATTCGGAAATCGAAACCGCTCCGTGTCTTTTGCTCAATTTAGTTCTGTCCGGTCCTAAAATTAAAGGTAAATGAGCATATTCTGGTCGGGGGAAATTTAGAGCTTCTTGAATTAGAATCTGCTTTTGGGTATTGGGAATGTGGTCTTCTCCTCTAATCACATGGCTGATTTTCATTTCAAAATCATCGATTACTACGGCAAAATTATACAGAGGAGCGGCCAAATCTTTGGCAATGACAATATCCCCGAGCAAAGAGGTATCAAATTCCAATTTTCCCCTGATTAAATCGTCAAATTCTATTTTTTTGCCAGGCACCCTAAATCTAATTACTGATGGTTTTCCTTCGGCTAAATATTTTTTTACTTCTTCCTTAGAAAGGCCGGCACATTTCCCTGAATAACGAGGAGCTTCACCGATTGATAATTGATATTGTCTTTGAGCCTCCAACTCTTCTTCTGAGCAGAAACAATGATAAGCTTTGTCTTCGGCCAAAAGTTTTTCTAAATATTTAGCATAACTCTCTAGTCTTTGACTTTGGCGATAAGGTCCATAATTTCCTTCAATATCTGGCCCCTCCGACCATTCGATTCCCAGCCATTTTAAATTTTCAATAATATCTTTTTCAAAGCGAGGATTAGACCTCTCCAAATCAGTATCTTCAATCCTCAAAATAAAACTCCCCTCATAATTTTTAGCAAAAAGATAATTAAAAAGAGCGGTTCTGGCGAGGCCAATGTGCAAAAATCCAGTGGGTGAAGGAGCAATTCTTACTCTAACCTCACCTGGCTCAATGAGTTTAAAACCCGTCTCGCCTCCGAGCTTTCTGGATTTAAAATCATCGTTCGTCATACCTTTATTTTGATACG
>CAZJYW010000011.1:0-8864 GCA_964550395.1 uncultured Candidatus Saccharibacteria bacterium | reverse complement strand
CCTCCGAGCTTTCTGGATTTAAAATCATCGTTCGTCATACCTTTATTTTGATACGAGTTTCTTATCTCGTCAAATAATTAACCAGGTATTCAGCGATTATTTTGGCTGCCAGGGGTTTGGAAAATTCTTTAGCCCCTTTTTGCATTTTTCCCAGCTCTTCAGAACGAGAGAAAAAGTATTTTAATTTTTCTAAGAAAAAACGAGGAGTAAAATTAGCCTCTTCCATTACTAAGCAAGCTCCATTTTCAGCATAGGAATAAGCATTTTTTACTTGATGATTTTGGGCCGCCTCAGGTAAAGGAACTAAGATACTCGGTTTCTCGACGGCGGCAATTTCAAAAATACTTCCCGAACCTGCCCGACTGACAATTAAATCAGCAGCTTGATAAGCATGCTTTAACACTTCTTCTTTTAAAAATGGGAAAAGATGATAATATTTTTCCAAATCTTCAGTTATTACTACTTTAGCTTCTGCCCTCACCTCTTTAAAATTTTTCTCCCCACATTGATGAATTAATTCAAAATTAGTCAAGAGTTCTGAGAGAATTTCTAGAATTTTATCATTGATTCTTTGAGCTCCCTGGGAGCCGCCCAGGATTAAAATAACTGGTTTTAGACCCTGGAGCTTAAATAATTTTTTAGCTTTTTCCCTCGAACCTTCTAAAATTTCTCTTCTAATCGGATTTCCGACTAAAATCATTTTTGAGGGGGGAAGCCACTCAGTTTTGGGAAAAGAGACAAAAATTTCTAAAGGAAACCTGCTCAAAAATCGATTAGTCAGGCCTGGGGTGACGTCTGACTCATGTAAGAAAATCGGGATTCTAAGCACCCAGCCGGCTATCACTCCCGGCAGGGAGCCAAACCCGCCTTTGCTAAAAATCAAGTCGGGAGCATAATAGAAAATATAAAAAAAGGCCTGGAAAATGCCAGCCGGAATTTTAAATAGGCAATCAACTAAATTTTCCAAAATACTTTTCCAATCTTTATATCTCCTGATTTTTCCAGCTAGGACCCTTTTTACTTCTATCCCCTCGTGGGAAAGAAAAATTTCTCCAAACTCATCTTTAGGACCAATGTAAAAAAACTGAAGCTCATTTTCAGAGTACATCCTCCTTATTTCTCTAGTAATTGCCACTATTGGCAAAACGTGGCCACCGGTGCCACCGCCAGTGAATAAAACTTTCATTTTGTATCTTTAGATATATTTAATAAAATTCCTACCCCAACTAATTCTGCTACCAAAGCCGACCCCCCATAACTGATGAACGGTAAAGGGATTCCGGTTAGCGGTAAAATTCCGATCATTGAACCGACATTAATAAAAGCCTGAATAACAATCCAGGAGCTGATTCCAACAGCTAACAGTTGAGAGAATCTATTTTCCCTCCCCTTCCCGACTTTAAAGCCACGCCATAAAAATATTAAAAAAAGAGAAATTAAAATTAAGCTTCCGATAAATCCTGTCTCCTCAGCCATGATGGCAAAAATTGAATCTGATATTGATTGGGGCAAAAAACCAAGTCTTTGGCTGGACATTCCCAGACCTAAGCCAAAAATTCCCCCTGACCCTACGGCAATTAGGGCCTGTTTTATTTGATAGCCAATTCCCATGGGGTCGGTTTCTGGTTTTAAAAAAACTAAAAGCCTGGCTGCTCGGTAAGGGGCTAATTTGATTAAAGAAAACAATCCCCCGACTCCAATTAAGATTATTAAAATGCTGTGCCAGAGAGGGGTGGCGGCTAAAAAATACATAAGAACGGCTACTAAAACAATCATCCCCAAAGTGCTAACATGTGGCTGAAATATCAAAAGTAAGCCGATTAAACCTATCACTGTTAAAAAAACAATGAGAGTTTGGCTGAACTCCTTTTCAGCCTGTCCCCTGCCAGCGCCTTGGTGGGGAGTTCGACTGGTTAACCAGGCAGCTAAATATAAGATAAAAGTAAGTTTTAGAAATTCTGAAGGTTGAAAAGAAATCGGACCAAGAGACAGCCATCTGGTTGCTCCCCCCGCTCCGACTCCGACTTTCGGTAAAAAAACCATTGCCAACAATATCAGGTTTATTAGAAGTAAAACCGGAGCCCACTTTTTTAAAAAATCCAACCGAATTTTAAAAGCTAAAAAAGCTAAAATTAACCCCGGTAAAAGCCCAAATAATAATTGATGATTTAAAAAATAATAAGTAGTGCCAAATTTTTCCTGAGAAAGAGAGGCTGAGACGCTGGCTAAAACTAAAATTCCCAAAACCACCAAAATAACCACTACTCCAACTAAAATATAATCAGGACGACTGCCTTTTACCATACTTTTTTACGTATTTTCTAAACAGGTTTCCCTTCTCTTTGTAATCCTTGAAAATACTAAAACTTGTCGAGGCGCAAGAAAGAAGGCAAATTTTCCCTCTTTCTGTATGTTGATAGGCCAACTTTACTGCCTCCGGCATATTATTAACAAAAAAATGTCGCGGTAGTTTGCCTAAGGCCCGTCCTCGGGCAGATTTCACAATTTCCCTCCAGATTTTTTCTCCGGTCGTCGGAAACGAAATCACATTTTTTATATTTTTATTTTTTGATACGCTTTTGGCTAATTTTTTAAAATCAATTTTTCTGTCAAAGCCGCCAAGAAAGATTGTCTGAACGCGCTTTCCCAAATATTCCATCGCCAAAATGGCGGTTTCAGGAATTGTCGACAGGGCGTCATTATAAAAAGTGATTCCTTTGAAAGTACCGACCAATTCTAATCTGTGAGGCAAAGGTTTAAATTCTCTGATTGCCTTGGCAATAATCTTTTCCGGGATTTTAAATATTTTTCCAACTGCCTTTGCCGCTGCTTTATTTAATCCATAATATCTTCCCCTAATTGGAATTTTTTTAGCTTTGGATTCTTTGGCAATTTTGCTAACAATCTTATCTCCCGAGTTAAAAATTAAATAATCATTTTTATTCTGATAAAGAGTGATATTTGCTTTAGCTGCGGCATATTCTTTAAAATTTTTGTAATAATCTAAATGTTCAGGGTAAATATTCAAAAATATGGCAATTCGAGGGGATTTTTTAAGATTATATAGCTGGTGAGAAGATAACTCGTAAACATAAACATCCCCAGGCTTAGCCTTAAACAGAAGCGATAAAACCGGCCTGCCGATATTCCCAATTAAATGAGATTTGATACCGCTTTGTTTTAGTATTTTATAAATTAAAGAAGCGGTGGTGCTTTTCCCTTTAGTTCCGGTGATGCCAATAATTTTTCCTGGACAGTTTTCAAAGAAAATCTCAGTCTGGGTAGTAACTTTATTTAAAACTGATTTTGGTAATATTTTAAAGGGAATCCCTGGCGATTTGATGATAACATCATAATTTTTAATCGCTCCAAGATAATTTTTTCCTAAATGTAATTTAGCTTTTTTATCAGGTTTAATTAATTTTTGGGCTTTTTTATCTAATTTTTTCAATTCTAACCTGTCTGCAATTCCTATAGTTTTTTCAGGAAACAACTTCCTCAAGAATTTAAAAGTGTCTTGCCCTTCTCTACCAAAGCCTAAAATCAGGATTTCTTTGTCCTTTAAGTTTTCTAGCATCCTATCTTTAAAGTAGCATAAAATTAACATTTTTAAAAACAAAAAGGCCTTCAAAAAGGCTTTAATTTAATGGGAGCCGGGGGAAAGAGCTACCCTTGGAGAAAACTAAACCTAAACCTCATTCTGTTTTAGCTGATTCCATCCAAAGGATTTTTTGACGACTCCTTCCCCGGCATGTATCTGATATAATTATAACACCCCCAAAAATTTTGTCAAGAGATAAGGTATTTCCTTTTCTTTTTTGGCTTTTTCTAAACTTAATTTGAAAGCCAATCTGCTTTCTCTTTTGGTGCCGACGCATTCAAAAGGTTTTGGTCTCCCCTGCCCTATCAAAGCTTTCATTACCGGCAATAATTTTCTGTTTTCAAAAATATCTTTGCCGAAAATCTTAAGCAGATTTTTTTTATTTAAAAAGGGATATAAAGTGGCATAAACAAAAAGACATTTAGGGCAATTTCCGCACCATCTTATTTGTTTGGCCCCAATTCTCATGCTGGCATTGCAACTGGAAAAGACAGAAAAATATTTTGGATACTTTGTAATCATTTTGGAAATCTCTAGCTCGCCGTATCTCCGCAGATAACTGAAATAGTTTACATTTTTCGCCAGATATTTTTTACAATAATTTTTAAACATTTTTTCAAATTTGGAACTTTTCGCCCACTGATGATTAATTGTTTTTCCTAAGTATTTAACATTGCCTTCGTCAGCACTTTTTTCATTTGAAAAAACAATGTTCCCATAATCAAACAAAACTGCGCAAAAGACACTTAAAAAAGACAGAAGAGCAGTAAATGGAGTGTGGCCATTAAGAAATCCTTTTTTGTTTAATTCCAAAAGCCTTTTGTCGATTATTCGCTTAACAATAATTTGTTTTTTTACGCCGGTCACTTTAACAACTTTCTTCATCTGTTTATTGGGATTCACTAAAAACAAAGCCACCTCACCCTTTTTCTTTAAATTTTCCAGAGTGACAATTGAATCTCTTCCTCCGGCAAACGGCACCAAATATCTTTTTTTAAGTTTTCCATTAAAGTTTTTATATTTGTTTTCATTTCCGCATTTTATGGTTAAGAAATTTTTAGGCCGCCAATCAATTCTGTTCTCATAAAAAAACTGGCCCATGCCGTTGATTATTAATTCTTTCCACCACAAAGTTTGTTCTTTGCTCAAATGGCCAGCTTTGATTATTATCTCCGGAGAGCAAGTTGTCTTCCAATAACTGGGAATTTCCATCAGGCCGAGATGAAAGACTAAATTATTTAAGGCGCTGTTCCCTGTCTTCGCCAAGGCTACGGCGGGTAAGCTTACTTTTTCTATAATAATTTTTGGGTTAAATTTTATGTCAGGCGGAATCGCGAAATTAAAAAAAATCTCTAAACTGTTACCAGAGATTTTATAAGAATATTTCTCATAAATAAATCTGGGATATTTTTTTCTTAGCTCTTGATATTTCATAGATTATCCCATCAACCTTATGGCTACTCCCAAAATGGCAAAGACAATTCCGATTATCCAAAATCGCATGGTGACCTGGTGAGCGGGCCAGCCCTTAGCTTCAAAATGATGATGAATCGGGGTGGAAAGCCAGATTTTTTTATGCCGGAGTTTTTTAGACAATAACTGTAAAATCATTGAGCCGACTTCAATCACCATTAATCCGGCAATGATGGGCAAAACTATCACCGAATCAGTTAAAAAAGCAACAACGGCCATGGTTGAAGTTAATCCTAAAATTCCGGTTTCTCCCATGTAAAATCTGGCCGGAGGGATATTAAACCATAAAAAAGCAAAAAGGGTACCGGCAATTACGGCGCAAAAAGTAGCTAAATCGGCTTTCCCCTGGGAAAAGGCAATTATTGAAAAGGCTCCAAAAATTGCGGCAAATACCCCCCCGGATAACCCGTCTAACCCGTCAATTACTCCGCCTGACCAAGAAGCCACCATTACTAAAATAAAAAGAGGGACATACCAAAATCCAATAAAAAAATCAATTCCTCCCGGAAAATTAAAAATCAAAGGAATATGAATGGTGTCCAATTCTAATTTAGAGTAAAACCAGAGGCCTCCAATTAGACCAATTAAAATAACAATTAATAATCTTCTGGTAAATCCCATCCCCCCGCCGACATACTTTCCTTTACCACTAACCTGTAAAATGTCATCAGCCAGCCCGACAATTGCTGCTGCCACTAAAGTAAATAAAGGCAGCCAGGTTTCGCTCCGAGATAAAAAATTTAAATTTGAGAGCCACCAAATATCAATAAAATTAGAAAGGGCAAAAAATAAAAATATAATTATTAAAACCGAAATCCAAATTAGTGCTCCCCCGCCCCGGGGTACAGTTACTTCTCTTTCTTTGTGTAAAGAATAAAAGACTTCTGCCTCTTCCCCGGTAATTGTCTTTCTCCTGGCTTCTTTTTTCCAAAATTTAAATTTATACAAAAGCTTAATTAAAAATGGTGCCAGAATGAAAGTAATCGTAGCAGCTATTGTTGCTGAAACCAAAATTTTAATTACATTAAAGGTGAAAAAGCTCATTGGCCAGTAAGCCACTCAATTAATTTTTCCATTTCTTCAATTCGAGTTTCCGGGGAAATAGTGCCTAGAATTACATTAATCAAAGAATTTCCCCCTTTGTTTTTTAAAACTAAAAGCATACAGCCTCCAGCTTGGTCGGTAAAACCAGTTTTTCCCCCGACAATATTGGGGATTTCCCCTAAAAGTCCATTAGTATTGATAAGCTCAGGCCCGTAAAGACTAAATTTCGGGGTAGCCAGAATTTCCCAGATTAATGGTTTTTTGAGCAAATATTCAGTAAGCTTTACTAAATCTTCAGCCGTTGAATAATTTATTGAATGGCCGGGTTGTTCTGGGTCTAAACCGGTAGAATTTACAAAATAAGTATTTTCCAGACCTAAATCCCCTGCTTTTAAATTCATTAGCTCAACAAATTTCTCTTCGGTCATCCCGTTGTAATCATTGGCCAAAGCATAAGCAGCGTCATTGCTGGATTCCATCAATAAAGGATAAAGGAGATATTCTACTGAAAAAATCTTGCCAGCCATTAACTTTCCAGCTTTTCCCTCCTGGGCGACTACCTCCTCGCTTATTTTAATTTCTTGAGAAAGGTCATAATTTTCCAAAACAATGTTAGCCGTCATCAATTTAGTCAGGCTAGCTATGGCTAACTTCTCATTACTATTTTTTTTAAAGAGTACCTTTTTTCCTTCTCCGCCTTGAGAATCTGCCAGAACTGAAATTGCTGCTTTAACTTGAAGGTCTAAATTTGGTTTTTGAGATTTCTCTGGAATTTTTACTTTAACGATTTGTTGAAAAGGTTGGGAAATCTGGGCATAAAAAGCGCTTTCCAGATTTTGTTGGAAAGCATTTAAGGCAAAGACACCAAAAAAGGTAATGATAAAAGCAATTAAAAAAAATTTTAATCCTTTGCTCATTGACTTTTAGGTTTTGTTATTTTAATATGTAGTTCTTTTAATTGTTCTTCGGTTACCTCAGCCGGGACGTCCATCATTAAATCGCGGTTATCCCCGGTTTTGGGAAAAGCCATTACTTCTCGAATATTTGGCTCATTTAAAACTACTGCTAAAAATCTATCAATACCGGGAGCAATTCCGCCGTGGGGAGGAACTCCGTAACTAAATGCTTCAAAATAATTGCTAAATTGCTTTTTAATTTCTTCTTTTTTATGTCCTAAAACCTCAAAAACGGCGGTCAAGACATCTAAGTTTGTAGTTCTGATGCTTCCTCCGCCAATTTCTACGCCATTCAAAACAAAGTCATATTGCTCAGCTAAAATATTTTCTGGGTTTTTTTTAATGTCGTCTGTTGTTGATTTGACTTGAGGATTGGTAAAGGGATGATGCATTGCCCCCCACCTCTTTTCTTTTTCATGCCACTCAAACATCGGAAAATTTACCACAAAACAAAAAGCCAGTTCATTTGAATCTTCTTTGTTCCGTCTAAGGTCGGGTTTATCAGACCGATATTTTTCCATTACTTTTTTATAGTCCAAACGCGGGAAAGGAATCTTTAAAATCCTTTTTTCTGGAAATAAATTTCTTACTAAAGCTACATATAATTTTTCTATTAAATCTAAAATTTCCTCTTGATTTATAAAAGACATTTCTAAATCCAGCTGGGTATGTTCGGCTTGCCTGTCGGCCCGAGGGTCTTCGTCTCTGAGACATCTGGCAATCTGGAAATATTTTTCAAATCCAGCCACCTGCAAAAGCTGTTTATACTGCTGAGGCGATTGAGGAAGGGCATAAAATTTACCCGGATACAATCTCGAGGGAACTAAAAAATCTCTGGCCCCTTCGGGAGTAGATTTGGTTAAAAGTGGAGTTTCGATTTCAATAAAGCCTTCTTTAATTAAAAAATCTCTCATAAATTGGATAACTTTTTGCCGCCAAATCAAATTTTTTTTCATCCTTTCTCTTCTCAAATCTAAATAGCGATATTTTAATCTCTTTTCTTCATTTATTTCGTAGCCAGAAGTATCGATAGGAAAAGGCAAAGTTTTGGCTTTTGAGAAAACTTCTAAGCTTTCAGCTTGTATTTCTATTCCTCCTGTTTCAATCTTTGGGTTTTTCATTCCCTTAGGTCTTTTATTGACTTCTCCGGCTACTTTCACTACCCACTCCGGCCGTAAGGTTCTAGCCAAATCGTATGTTTTTAACTTTTCATTTTCCACTTTTAACTTAGGGTTTGGTGAAAATACTATTTGAACCAAACCCGACTTGTCCCTAAGGTCAATAAAAAGAATTTTGCCATGGGCTCTGATGGTTTGAACCCAACCACAAACTTTTACCTTTTGACCCAGATATTCAATTGTTTCATTTGTTAAAATTCTCTTCATTGACCGCCGAGTTTTAATTTATTTTAAGTATTCTTTAATTTTTTCAACGATTTCCCGGGGAGTGTAGTTGGTTTTGATTAAATAATCTTTGGCTCCTAATTTGGCAGCCTGCCTTTTCGTTTCCGGGTCATCATAATTAGAAAAAGCCAATACCGGGGTTGAAGAAATTTCTGACTCTTTTCTCAGCCAAGTTAAAAATGTAATTCCATTTTCTTTGGGAAGCAAAATGTCGAGGACAATCAAATCTGGCTTTTCTTTTTTAGCTAAAGCTAACCCCTCTTTCGAATCGAAAGCCAAATAAACTTTTAATCCCGCCTGAGTGAGTTTGTCTCGATACATTTCCCCTAAAATTTTTTCATCCTCAACTAATAAAATTTTTTTCATAATTTTTTCATATTACCAGCT
>CAZJYW010000010.1:0-12669 GCA_964550395.1 uncultured Candidatus Saccharibacteria bacterium | reverse complement strand
GATGAATAAGTCAGATAGTGAAAGAATTGCTACAGTTTTAGAAAGTAGGGGTTATCAACTTACTTCGAAAATTAGTGAAGCCAATTTGATTGTGGTTAATATGTGTTCGGTTAGGCAATCGGCAGTAGACAGAGTATATGGCCAAATCCAAAAATTAGCCAAACTTAAAGTTTCAAACCCGAAATTAGAAACTATCCTAACAGGTTGCATCCTTAAATCAGATAAAAGAAAATTCAGGAAAAAATTTGATGCAATTTGGGGAAATAAAAATTACTTCAACATTTCACCAAAATGCCAAAAAAGTACTGTAGCTTTTGTTCCTATTTCTAATGGCTGCAATAATTTTTGTACTTATTGTGTAGTGCCCTTTACTCGAGGTCCTTTAATTTGTCGTGACCATCAAGAAATTTTAAAAGAAGTAAAAAATGTAATTCAAAAGAGATTTAAAGAAATCTGGCTTTTGGGTCAAAATGTTAATGATTACACTTCGCCTGTCGATTCTTCCATTAATTTTCCAAAATTATTACGAATGGTAAATGATATTCCTGGAAATTTTCAGATTTATTTTATTTCTCCCCATCCTAAAAATTTTTCTGAGGAATTAATCAATACTCTGGCTCAATGTGAGAAATTTGCTAAATATCTTAACTTACCGGTTCAATCTGGGGATAATGAAATTTTAAAAAAGATGCGAAGGCCCTATGCTGTTGAGGAATATAAAAAATTAGTTAAAAGAATTCGAGAAAAAATTCCCGAAATTAATTTATCAACCGATGTTATCGTTGGTTTTCCTGGTGAAACTGAAAAACAATTCCAGAATACAGTAAAATTATTTAAAGAGATAAAATTCAATCTGGCTTATATTGCCAAATATTCTCCCCGACCGGGAACAGCCGCCTTTAAAATGCCGGATAACGTTCCTTTGAAAGAAAAAAAGAGAAGAGAAAAAATTTTAAGAGAAATAATCAGAAAAGTATGAATAAAAAACTCATTGTCATTTTAGGACCGACTGCTTCCGGGAAATCGGAATTGGCAGTAAAACTGGCTAAGAAATTCAAGGGTGAAATTGTTTCGGCTGATTCCAGGCAGGTTTATAAAGGAATGGATATTGGAACAGCTAAGCCGACTAAAAAAGAAAGGGAAGAGATTTTGCATTATCTTATCGATATTAAAAATCCAAACCAAATTTATACGGTTTGGCAGTATAAAAAAGAGGCAATCAAAGCAATTAATAAAATTATTAAAAAGGGGAAAAGTCCATTTTTAGTCGGGGGAACCGGACTTTATCTAAAATCAGTGATTGAAAATTTAGAAATTCCCAGAGTGAAACCAGATTGGAAATTGAGAAAGAGCTTAGAATTAAAAATTAAAACCCGGGGACTGAAAAGTCTTTATGACGAACTGATTAAAATTGACCCGGAAGCAGCTTATATCATGGATTCTCAAAATCCCCGCCGGATTATTCGAGCCCTGGAAGTAGCTATAAAAACTAAAAAACCTTTTTCTCAGCAAAGAAAAAAGGGGAAACCCTTATATGATGTTTTAGAAATTGGCTTAAGTCTTCCTGAAGAAAAACTGAAAGAAAAAATAGAAAAAAGAACAAATAAAATGATGAAAACCGGCTTGGTAAAAGAAGTTAAAAATTTAATTAAAATCTATGATAAAAATTTGCCCACTTTTGACGCCATTGGATATCGAGAAATAATTGATTATTTAAACAAAAAAGTTTCTTTAGCCGAAGCGATTAAAAAAATCGAAAAAAACACCTGGCATTTCGCTAAACGCCAGATGACTTGGTTCAAAAAAGACAAAATAATTATTTGGGTAAAAAATCAGAAAGAAACAGAAAAATTAGTAAGAGCATTCTTGAAATAAATTACTTTACCATTGACAAAAATAAAAATATATTGTAAAATAATTAATATTGTACCTTTCATCTTAATCAGGCATTTATGAGGTTGCGCAAAAGGAGGGAATATGAACATAAGAGGAAATATAAAGTACAATAGAGAAGAGAGAAAGCTACTAAAAAAGAAGGAGGTCTTCGCCGGGGACCAAGCAAAGAGCTTGCTTGACGCTACATTAACTGCCAGCATTAAGGTCCAAGCTATAAGGGAAACCGGAATACTTTTTGGCCTTAATATGGAAAATTTGAATAAAACGCAATCAGTCTCTCTGGATGTCCCATACGGCGACTGGCATTTATCTTTAGGGCAGCAAGAAAAATCTCTTTTTATCATCTCCTGTCATACATCAGAAATCAGCCGTAAGGTAATCCTGGAAAAATCTAATTCTGAGCTCCTTACTAAGATATTTTTCGAGCAATTGGAACCCAGGAGATTCACCGAGGCTATTTTAAAAGGTGTGAATGAAATGTCAAATAGCGTCAGAGTGAATTTCGAAAGAGAAATCGAGATTTTCTCTAAAGAGGAGCCAGTCCAAAAGATAATTCGGTTAGCGCGGTTATGGCTTGCAAACAAGGAGGAACTAATCCGGGTAAAAACTAGAGCTAAGGAGGCAAGTATTAAGCTTTTCGAGAGCCGAACTGCCGGGCCGTTCGAAATCAGCTACGGAAGACAGAGAGTGGAAGAAGTTGCGGAGGAATTATCTACTATCTGATCTAAATATTTGCGCAGCCCAAAATGTAAAGAGGGAAGTCTAAGACTTCCCTCTTTCTTTAAAATTGAATAAAAAAACTCCTGGACAAGAAGTTGAAAAAAAGGGGGAGAAAACCAGAAAACGCTCTTTCACATCTTGCCTCACTCCATAGAGGCACAGCGCTTTAGCGATTTTCTCGGTCTTCTCCCCTTCTGCGTTTATCTCGCTTGAGATAAAAGCCTGGAACGGGTAGGTGGGTAAAGTGGGATACGATGGCCGGGTAACAACACTGACAAAATTTTCCCATTTTCTTCTTCTTGCGAGAGGTTCCTTCTCTTGAAACAAGGAAACAACCGACTGTTAACGCCCGGTAAATCAATCCCCATTTGATGAAGTGAAGGCACCTGTGTTAAGGGTATATCTCCACTGATTCTCATTTTCACCTCCTTCTGTTAAAAATTATACTATCTTATTTTATTTTTGTCAAGGTTTTCTGAAGAATGTCTTTTACTATCTGGGGGTTAGCTTTGCCTTTGGTTTTTGCCATTATTTGGCCGATTAAATATTGAAAGGCGTTTTCTTTTCCTTTTTTAAAATCTTCAACTGCTTTTGGGTTTTTGGAAATTACTTCTTTGATAATTTTTTCAATTTCGGCGACATCGGTTATTTGAACCAGTCCTTTTTCTTCAATAATATGAGAGGG
The DNA here is from genome assembly GCA_964550395.1 of uncultured Candidatus Saccharibacteria bacterium. Classification (GTDB taxonomy): domain Bacteria; phylum Patescibacteriota; class Minisyncoccia; order Minisyncoccales; family CAZJYW01; genus CAZJYW01. The sequence continues at coordinate 9,368 of CAZJYW010000010.1, read as the reverse complement.
GTCAGCGCCGGTAGAGAACATTTCACCAAGAACCTGCTTGGCAATTTTACTTGAAATTTCCCCTTTATAAATTAAAGTAATAAATTCAGCGAAATTCTCTGGAGTGATTAAAAAATCTTCACCTGCAGGCGAAGCTCCTTTTAATAATCCCTGCAAATCAGTAATTAAATAATTTGATGACAGTTTTATTAATTTTAGGAGTTTTTCTTCAGGGAGATTTGGCGGAAGTTCGCTGATAACTTTCTCAAAATATTCCCCTGAATCTTTATTATAAACAAAAAACTTAATTGATTTTTCCTCTAATTCGTATTCTCTTTTTAATCTCTCACGCCGATGTTGCGGAAGTTCAGGGATTTCAGCTCGGATTTCATCAATTTCTTTTTTTGTAAAATAAAGCGGTGGTAAATCTGGCTCAGGAAAATAACGATAATCTTGAGCTTCTTCTTTTTCGCGCTGGCTTACGGTTACTCCTCTAATGCCGTCCCATCCCCTTGTTTCTTGAATAATTTTTTTTCCGCTTTCCAATGATTCTGCTTGTCTTTGAATTTCGTATTCGGTTGCCCTTTCTACCGCCCGAAACGAATTCAAATTTTTAATTTCTACTTTGGTGCCCAATTGCCCCTCCTTTTTACTAAGCGAAATATTAACTTCGACTCGCATTTCACCCTTTTCCATGTCAGCGTCAGAGACATCAAGATAATGCATAATTAAATGGAGTTCTTCGGCAAACTCTCGCGCCTCTTTAGCAAAAGTAATGTCCGGTTCAGTCACTAATTCCATCAAAGGGATTCCCGCTCGGTTAAAATCAACTAAGGAGTAATCTTTGCCTTCGGGATGAACCAATCTGCCGGTATCTTCTTCTAAATGAACTCTGGTAATTCGAATTTTTTTACCTTCAATTTCCAAGAAACCGCCTAAACATAATGGTTTATCGTACTGACTTATCTGATAACCCTTGGGCAAATCAGGATAAAAATAATTTTTCCTGTCAAATTTTGAATATTCAGGAATTTGGCAATTTAGAGCCAGGCCAGTTTTAATTACTTTTCTAACAGCTTCTTTGTTGATTACTGGAAGGCTTCCCGGTTGTGCAGTACATATTTGGCAAATATTCACATTCGGGTGATGCTCATTTGGATCATTCAGACAAGAACAAAACATCTTGCTTTTTGTGTTTAATTCGATGTGCACTTCCAGGCCAATTGTAGGTTGATACGCCATATTATTCTATTATTCTGCCGTCTTTTATTTCGTCGCTTTTTGTTCCCCGAGCTTCATTAACAATTTCTACCCCCGAACTTGTTCCGATAATGTCAGCCCCGGCTTCCAGCATCATTTCTAAATCAACCATTTTTCTGATGCTGCCCGCTGCCTTAACTAATAACCCTGGGGCTGATTCTTTCATTGTTCTGACGTGTTTTGCCTTCTCATCTAATTCTGAACGGTCTAAAGGGTCCTCAACCGTAGCTGTTTTGACGCAAATTGCTCCTGCTTCTTTGACAATTTCCGAGGCTTTTTTAATTTCTTCGTCGGTTAAATATCCTGAACCGATAATGACTTTTGTTGGCAGAATTTCACAGATTTCTTTTAAATCATCCAGTACCTCATCGTATTTTTTATTCTTGAAAGCATCAATTTTCATTACCACGTCAACCTCGTCCGAGCCATCTTCTTTTGCTTTTTTCACCATCTCCACTCTTTTTTCATGTGGACTGGTACCGGTTGGTTCATCAATTAAAGTGGTTACCTTAATATCGGTATCTTTTAATACTTCTTTGGCAATTTTGGTGTGCTCTGGAAAAACACAAAAACCACGAAAGTTATATTTTTTTGTTTCCTCGGCAGCCTTTTTTACCTCTTCTCCGTTCGCTTCTTTGTTTAAATAAGTTTGGTCGATTGTCTTAGCGATATTCATATTTGTTTTTCTTTTTTCTTAGTGGTTACTCTGCCGCCTTGCCATTGGCCGCGGTATAAATTTGATTTTCCTTTAACTTCAAAAAACATAATATGGATAACTCTGGAACCCATTTCTAATTCAAATTTTTCGTCTCTAAAATTAAAAATTCCGGTTGTTAATTCTCCCCGATAACCGGGAGCAGTCTGGCCGCCAAAAATATAGACCCCCGAGCGATAAAGAGTGGAACGAGGGGTGAATAAAACTAAAATATTTTCTGGTAAATTTAATTTTTCAATCGTCTTCATTAGATAATAGGTTTTTGGCTGAAGAAAAACTTTTTTTGGGTTTTTCTTATCAAATTTTGCTATAAGTTTAATTTTTGGCGTTTCTCTTTCCTCCACCCCCAGAAATCCTTTTCCTTTTACTTCGTATAGCTCCCCTATCCTTAAATCAAAACCTGCCCCTTCAGGATTTTTCAATTCTCTTTCCGAAAGATTTTCTACCAATTTCCTTTCCTTAACTAATTTCAAAAGTTTTTTAACACCTATAATCATTTACCGAGTTTTTTTAATTTTTTTTCAAATTGTTTTTTTAACTCCATCTTCATTTCCTGGTGAAATTTTTCGTTGTATTTTTTAACTGAAGTTAAAATCATCGGGCAGTAATTTTCTTCCGGGCAAAAACCAACTATCCCACATTTGGGAACAATAAATTTATTAAACCAGCCGTATCCCCTCTTTGCCAATTCTTGTTTAATCAGAACAACTTCTCTTATGGTGTTTCTTCTCATTTCTTCTTCTGCCGTCTGGCAAAGCCTTAAGGGGTAATAACCTGTCAAAAGATTATATAAATCGTACTCTTGCAAAATATCGATTTTCACTGCCCGAGGAACTACAAAAATAGCTTCTTTCGGTTTTATTCCTAAATTTACTAATTTTCGGTAAGTTTCCAATCCTGCCAGGCCCGTAAGCAAATATTGCCAGAGAAGTTTTTTGTTTCGCTTTATTGATGGAGGAATAGAAAAAACTTCCTCGATCTCTCTTATTGTGTTTTTGTTATGTTTTTGTTGTTTGATTTGCTTTTTAAGTTTCCTGAACCTTTGATATGCTCTTTCTATACAATAATAAATTGATTCTGTAATTTGGGGACAGGTCCGGTGCCTCTTTTTTTCTCCCCAGACTCGCCAAGGGATGGAAGATAAAACTTTAATTTTTAAGGCTGAATTGTAATCTCTGAAAATTATTTGACGCAAATCAAGCAATCTTTGCCAATTTTTTTTAACTTTGACCAAAGAGCTGAAAGTATTTTTCATTTCTCTTTCCAGACCAAGTAATTTTTTCTTCAATTCGGATGTAATCAAAACATCTATTGAGATAATTTTTGGATTTCCTTCTAGTTTTATTTTCTTTCTTAATTCTCTGGTTAGATTTGATTCTCTGGGGTCCTTGAAAATGTTGGGATAGGGATAAACGTTTCTGGGAGCAGCTTCCCGGGTAGAATAAAGCCAATCAATTCCTAATTTCTTGGTTTCTCTTTCTATGGTTTTTAATAGAATTCCCAATTCATCCGGCATCCAATCATTTCCTCTTTCATATTCTCTTTTTAAACCTATAATTGTCTCTATTGGCAATTGAATGATGCCGGTGCCATAAATTCCATATTGTAAAATTTTACTGGCTTCATCTTTCTGAATTTTTTGCTCCAAAAGGGAATTAAAAAATTTAATAATCCTTTTTGAAGTTTCTTGGTAAATTTTTTTTGCCTTTTTGTTGACGAAAATTCTGTTGGGAAAAACAATATCTTTTTCGGCGGTTCCGGTTCGTCTGCCGGAAGAAACCAAAGAAGAAGAAAAATAAATACCGGTTAAGGCAGAATCTAAAAATTTACTTCCCTCATAGGTTAAACAGAGAGAGGGAGTGGTGGCAATGGAAGCGTGTCCTCGAAGAGAAGATTTTTGTAAAATCGAACCGATTCTTTCCTCCAAATTTCCACCTTTACTAAGAATATCTTTTAAAAGTTTTTTAATCGACCTGCCCTTAAAGGTGGCCAGACTGGATAAGGCTACGATTTGTTGAGGATTTAAAACCCCTGTTTGGTCTTTCAAAACAGGAGTAATTCCTAAAAATTTTACTTTTAAATTACCAGTCAGAAGGGGGTTCATGGCTTGGGCTCCTGGTTTATTCTGCTAGCCCGGGGAGATTTTTGTCTGGCATATTTATGGTCTTTTTGTTTTAGATAAGGAATTTCAGCGGGACTGGAAAGAGTTTCGAAAGTTAGAGCGCAAATTCGGGTTTTTCCAGCATATAAAATCACCGGCATTGACCCCATATTACCAAGCTCTATCACGGCTCTGCCGCGCCAACCCGGGTCAAATCTAGCTGCGGTAAGATGAACCACCACTCCCATCCTGGCTAAAGATGACCTTCCATCAAGTCGGGCCACCAAATCATTACTTATGGAAAAATCTTCTTTGGTTGTTGTCAAAACAAAACCTTTTGGTTGTAAAATGAAGGGGCCCCCATTTTCAATTTTAATTTCTTCCATAATCGCTTCAAAATTGATTTTTCTTTTTGGGTCTAAGTAAGGGTATTCAGAGGGTTTGAAAGTTTTAAAAACATTCCCCAAGTGCAAATCCAGAGAGCAGGGACCTAATTGCTCTTTTAAGTTTGGCTTGGGGATAATTTTAATCTTTCCTTCTTCTAAGTATTTTTTAATGTCTCGGTCAGATAAAATCATATACCAAGTTTTTATTTATAAAAACGCAGGTCGAAATGAAACTTTAGTTTCATTGAGTAATTTCTATTCCCATATTTCGGGCCGTACCCTCAATTATTTTCATCGCCTGTTCAATATCGTTAGCATTCAAGTCAACCATTTTTTTCTCAGCAATTTCTTTAAGTTGACTTTTAGTAATTTTAGCAACTTTAGTTCTGTTTGGCTCGCCGGAGCCCTTTTCAATTCCAGCCGCCTTTTTCAATAATTCCGAAGCCGGAGGACTTTTTAATTTAAACTCGTAAGTTCTATCTTCATACGCTGTAATTTCAACTGGAACAGTAAAGCCTTCCTGATTTTTTGTAGCCTCATTAAATTTTTGGCAAAATTCAGCAATATTTAAACCATGCTGAGCCAAAACCGGACCAACCGGTGGAGCCGGAGTGGCTTTGGCAGCCAGAATTTGTAACTTTACAATTGCTTTTATCTTCTTTGCCATAAACTATAGTTTTTTAATTTGGAGGGAATCCAACTCAATTGGAGTGTCTCGGCCGAACATATTAACCAGGACTTTTATTTTTCCTCGTTCTTCATCGATTTCAGAAACTTTTCCATCAAAGTCTTTAAAAGGACCATCAATAATTTTTACTGAATCCCCAACCTTAACTTCAATTTTATATTGAGGAGTTTCAACTCCCATCCTTTTTTTCAAATTTTCAATTTCTCCTGAAGAAACCGGGACCGGAGTGGTGCCTGCCCCTACAAAACCAGTTACATTGGGGGTATTCCTAACCACATACCAGGAATCATCAGTAACAATCATCTCTACTAAAACATAGCCGGGATAAATTTTTTCTTCCACTACTTTTCTTTTGCTATCTTTTATTTTAATCTTTTTTTCTTTTGGAACAATAACATTAAAAATTTTATCTTCCATACCAAGGGATTCAATCCTTTGTTTTAGGTTTTTAGCCACGGCATCTTCGTAACCAGAATAAGTATGCAAGACATACCAATTTTTTTGTTGATGAATTTGTTGTTTAGGCATCGAGATGAATTGAAAAATTATCGAAGATTGAAATGAATTGAAAATTCATTGAGCATAGTCTACAAAACAAACTTATTTAATAAAATGGTGAAAATGAAATCCAAGGCCCCTAAAAAGATAGCGACCGCCACTGAAATTCCAATAACAATTAAGGTCTTTCTGATGGTCTCCTGTCTGGTGGGCCAATTAACCTTTTTCATTTCCAAACGAACCTCTTTCAGGTAAGTAATTATTTTTTTAGGAATGTTTTTAAAATTCATTGTAGTAAAGATTATATATTTAAATTTCGGACTTTCTTAGCGTGTGCTCAAAGAGCTAAAGCTCTTTTCAACACGCCAAGAGCTATATATCTAAATTTCGGACTTTCTTAGCGTGTGCTTGAATAAATTTTTTCCGAGGAAAAACTTCTGAACCCATCAAAGTATCAAAGATTCTGTCTGCCTCCTTGGCGTTTTCGATATTAACCTGGAGCAAAATTCTATTTTCTGGATTCATGGTCGTCTCCCAAAGCTGGTCAGAGTTCATTTCTCCCAAACCCTTATAACGTTGAATAGTAACCCCCAAAGCTTTTTTCTCTGAGCTCAAAATCTCAGCTTTGTCAGTCTCAGTATAAGCATACTCTATTTGCTTCCCAGTTTGAATTCGGTAAAGAGGGGGTTGGGCAATATAAAGATAGCCTTTTTCAATTATTGGTCTAAAATGGCGGAAAAAAAGAGTTAAAAGCAGGGTTCGAATATGATTTCCATCGGAATCGGCATCAGCCATAATTATAATCCGATGATATCTTAATTTGTCCAGATTAAAGTCTTCAGCAATGGCCGTTCCCAAAGCAATAATTAAAGATTTAATTTCTTTTGAGCTAAGAATTTTATCTAAGCGGGCCCTTTCGACGTTTAAAATTTTTCCCCGTAGGGGCAGGATGGCTTGAAAATGACGGTCACGGGCTTGACGAGAACTTCCTCCTGCTGATTCTCCTTCTACTATATAAAGTTCTGACTCTTCGGGTTTTCGGGAGGAACAATCAGCTAATTTCCCTGGCAGAGCTAACCCCTCCAAAACGCCCCTTCTTAAAACTGTCTCTTTGGCCGCTTTAGCTGCCTTTCTAGCCTTAGCTACTATCAGACAATTTTCAATAATGACCTTGGCGTCCTGAGGATTCCTTTCCAAAAAATCAGCAAGAGTTTCGGAAACCACTGCCTCTACCGCCACCTTAGCTTCGGGATTCCCCAACTTGGCCTTGGTCTGACCCTCAAACTGGGGTTCTTTTATTTTCACTGCCACTACTCCAGTCAACCCTTCTCTAATATCTTCTCCGTTTAGGTTTTCATCTGATTCTTTTAAAAACCCGTTTTTCCTGGCATAGTCATTAAAAGTTCTAGTTAAAGCCGTCCTAAAGCCAGTTAAATGGGTGCCACCTTCTTGAGTCCAGATATTATTAGCAAAACCTTCTTCGTAGCATTCGTACTCCTGGGTGTATTGAAAGGAAGCTTCAACTAATGTTCCATTTTTCTCTCCCGAGCCATAGAAAATATTTGAATGACGGGGAGTTACCCCTCTTATTAAATATTTAATGTAAGAAGCCAAACCTCCTTCAAAATAAAAACTATGGGTTTGTTTTTTCGGATTCCGGTTATCACAAATGCTAATTTTTACTCCTTTATTCAGATAAGCCTGTTGGCGAAGATAATCTAGAATTTTTTTAAGATCAAATTTAATTTCTTTAAAAATTTCTGAATCTGGTTCAAAAATAATTGTAGTTCCAGTTTTTTTGCATTTGCCTATTTTTTTTACTTTGGTTTTAGCCTTCCCTCTATAATATTCTTGGGAATATTCAAAGCCGTTCCGACAAACCTCCACTTTTAAATAATTAGATAAAGCACAAACTGCTGAAACTCCTACTCCATGCAGACCTCCGGTACAAGCATAGATTTTTCCCCCAAATTTTGCTCCAGCATGCAAAGTAGTCATTACCGTTTCTAAAGCCGACTTTTTAGTCTGGGGATGACGTTCCACCGGAATTCCTCGGCCATTATCCTCAACTTTTACCTGATTTCTGGGTAGAAAGGTTACCTTAATTTCATTGCAATATCCCATAATCGCTTCGTCGATGGAATTATAAACAATCTCGTAAACTAAGTGATGCAGGCCTTCCGGGCCAGTGGAACCAATATACATTCCGGGTCTCTTTCTGACTGGTTCCAGACCTTCCAAAACATAAATGTCCTTAGCAGTATAATCAGATTTAGCTTTTTGAGTTTTTTTAGGCATATTATTTACGAACTTCCCATCCTATTTCTTTTTCCAGGACCAGAATAATTTTATTTTGAATTTGGTCAATTTCTTTTGAAGATAGAGTCCTATCTCCTGACTGATAAATTAGATGAAAGGCTAAATTCTTTTTCCCTCCGGGAATTTCCTCCCCTTCATAAATATCAAAAAGGTCGATGTCTCTAATCAGCCGACCGCCAGCTGCTTCAACTTTGTTTAAAACTTCTTCAACTCGAATCTGCCTCGGTACCAAAATGGCAATATCTCTGACAGCGGCTGGAAATTTGGAAATCGGCCGATATTCGTGTTCCTCAGAAGAAATCTTAGATAGTTTTTCAAAATCAATATCAAATAAAACAACTTTTCCTTGAAAATCTAAACTATGAAGAACTCGCGGAGAAATTTCTCCCAGAAAGCCAATTTTTTCCCCACCAATCTTAATCTCAGCACATTTTTTAGGATGCCAAATTGAAAGTTTAGTTTGTTTGGGGGTAGGCTGCCAAGAATCGTAACAAATATTGCTTATCCCTAATTTATTTAAAAGTAAATCGACCACTCCCTTTGCTTGATAGAAGGCATCGCCAGTAATTACTCCGGTAAGTGCTCTTTTTTTTCCCCCACCAAATTTTGGCGAGGAGTGAAAGGTTTTTCCTAATTCAAAAATTTTTATCTCGGGAAAATATCTAAAATTCTTTTCAATATTTTTTAACAAATTAGGGATTAAACTCGCTCTTAAATATTTCTGTTCTCCGCTTAAAGGATTTTCCAATTCAATTAAATCTTTTTTCTCATAGCCAAAAATTTTGGCTTCTTTCTCTCCAAAAAAAGAATAATTATAAACTTCAGTAAACCCAGCTTCTTTTAAGATATTTTTGGTCATATCTTCCCAGAAAATCTCAATATTTCTTTTGGGAGGAATTAGGGTGGCGGTGGGAAAAGCAGCTTTGATTTTCTGATAGCCATAAATTCTGCCAATCTCTTCAATCAGGTCTTCGGGTAAAGAAACATCCAACCTTTTTGTCGGCACTCCTACCATCATTGATTGATTTCGGAAATTAATCAATTGAAAATCTAATCTTTTCAGTATATTTTTTATCTCGGCAACAGGAATTCTTACTCCCAATAATCTCTCAGCATAATCCAAGTCTAATTTAATTCTTTTTGGCAGAACTTTTTTGGGGTAAAAATCAATTGTGCCTGTTGCTACTTTCCCTCCGGCAATTTTTTGAATTAAATAAACTGCCCGATTAATTGCCGTTTCGGTTAAATTTGGGTCAAGGCCGTGCTCAAAGCGCCAGGAGGCGTCAGTAATCAATCCTAATTTTTTTGAACCTCGGCGGACAACCCGGGAATCAAAATTAGCTGATTCTAGAACAATAATTTTTGTTTTTTTATCAATTTCGGGAATTTTTCCTCCTTTAATTCCAGCAATGGCCACTGGTT
>CAZJYW010000009.1:10628-13023 GCA_964550395.1 uncultured Candidatus Saccharibacteria bacterium | reverse complement strand
CTTGTCAAGCCCCCAATTTATTGACTTACGAAGTCGATAGATATTCCGAATTTAAAAATAAATAGAGGAGTGCACGGGCACCCCTCTTTAGGAGATATCTTTTATCTCTTTTTTCTTTGATATTGTTTGCAAAACTCATTTATCGGTAGCCGTCTTTTTTCCGCTCGATTTCCAAGCCTATGAAAAACTACCATTTGAATAGGTGGAGATTGAGGCTTGCTCATCTCAGTCCTTAATATCCTCACTGACTCTTCGCTATTGTGGAATGCCTTGTTCTCCTGAACTTCTTCTGGTTTTAGTTTTCGCAACGTTTTCCCTCCTCTATTTTTTATTTTTCTTTCCTTTATTAAGTTTAAAAGGTGCTTAAAGAAAATTTTTTATTTTATATCAAATTATATATCAAAATAAGTTAAAAACCAAGCAAAAGTTATTTTAGAAGCCGGCGAATGATTTGATTTTTGAAATAGGGATGGCAATCACTTTCCCCTCTTTATCAATAGTATTCAGCCCCAAGACATTGCCTTCGATATCAAATAAAGGACTTCCTTTAAGGATATTTTCTTCGAAAATATTAGTTTTGATGAAGTCTTGGTCAAAACTTTTGACAATCCCTTCGTTAACTACCCAGCCCCAATCTGGAGGCTGAGTCACCCCAACCAGAAAAACTCTTTCCCCTAATTTTATTTTTTCTAAATCAGCGAAGCTAACCGTTGGCAAGTTGGTCTTTTCAATTTCTACTAATGCCAAATTTTCTTCTGAGTCTCTTTTTAAAATCTGAAAGGGAACTTCTTTCCCGTCGATAAAAAAAGAAAAAGTGGAGCCCTGGGATACTAATTCAGCCAAGGTAATCATTAAGCCATCGGAAGCAATAATCAAACCTGAACCTTCTAAAATTTTTCCTGCTTTGGTTTCGGTTCTTACTCCGACCACTACTTTCTCTACTTTTTCAATAGCATTGATTATCGCAACATTCTCTTGGATAGTGATTTCTTTTCTCTCGGTAACGTAAACCGGGCTTTGTTCCAATCGATATTGATAAAAAAGTGGCCTTTCTACGAAATAGGGCCACAAAATTTGGTCAGCAAAGATTCCGCCAACAATCCCGATAATAAAAATGCCAATAATTTTGAAAATATTTTTAAGCACAATTTTAAAAGTAAAAGTTTAAACAGTGAGGTGAATTAAAAATTCACCGAAACTTAAAATGAATCGAAAATTCATTGAACGGAAACTTTTTCCTTTTGAGGTTTGGCTTTAATCAAATCGCGGAGGGTCCGGAAAATAATTTTATCATTTTCAAGGTCAACCATTACTTTTTCTCCTTCCAAAATCTTCCCCCCTACAATCTTTAAAGAAAGTGGGTCTAAAACTAATTTCTGAATTACCCTCTTTAGAGGTCTGGCTCCCAAATTGGGGTCAAAGCCCTGCTCAGCCAAAAGTTCTTTAGCCCCTTCGGTAACTTTAATCTCAATTTTTTTATTTTTCAAACGTTCGGCAACTTTTTGAAGCTCCAAGTCAACTATCTTTTTGATTTCTGGCTTCCCAAGATAATTGAAAATAATAATTTCATCAATTCTATTTAAAAATTCTGGCCGAAATACCTCTTTTAAGGCTTCCATTACTTTCTCTTTTAAAGATTTCTTTTCCGATTCATCGGTTTGGCCCAAAAAACCGAGGGAGCCCATCTTGGCAATGTGCTCAGAACCAATATTGGAAGTCATAATCAAAATTGAATTTTTAAAAGAAGCCACTCTGCCCTTGGCATCGGTTAATCTGCCGTCTTCTAAAATCTGAAGTAAAATATTAAAGACTTCGGGATGAGCTTTCTCAATTTCATCTAATAAAATTACCGAATAAGGCCTTCTTCTGATTTTATCAGTTAATTGACCTCCTTCCTCGTAACCAACATAGCCAGGAGGAGCGCCAATCATTTTAGAAACAGTATGCTTTTCCATATACTCTGACATATCCAATCTGATTAAAGCATTTTCATCATTAAACAAAAATTCAGCAAGAGCCCGAGCGGTTTCGGTCTTCCCCACCCCGGTTGGGCCCAAAAACATAAAAGAACCCGAAGGCCTGATTTCCTCAGAAATCCCGGCTCTAGAGCGTCGAATGGCATTGGAAACAGCTTTTATCGCTTCTTCTTGGCCAATCACTCTCCGAGAAATAATTTCTTCCATTTTTTCCAATTTTTTAGCCTCTTCTTCCAAAAGCCGAGTGACCGGAATGCCCGTCCACCGGGAAACTACTTTGGCTAAATCTTCTTCTGAAACTTCTTCTTTTAAAATTGGCCGACTTTTTTGGAGCCTGGCTAATTTTCTTTCAACTGCTCTCAGTTCTTTCAAAAGATTGGGGATTTTTTCATATTTTAATTTGGCAACTTTTTCTAAAT
>CAZJYW010000009.1:7604-10528 GCA_964550395.1 uncultured Candidatus Saccharibacteria bacterium | reverse complement strand
AAAAATCTGTCAGTAATGTAGCGGGCAGCAAGTTCGGCCGCCGCCACTAAAGCCGAATCTTTAATCTTTACTCCGTGATGCAATTCGTATTTTTCTTTAATCCCCCGCAAGATGGAAATGGTGTCTTCAATTGAGGGTTCAGAAACATAAATTGGCTGAAATCTTCTTTCCAGGGCCGGATCTCTCTCAAGATATTTTTGATATTCTTTTAAAGTGGTGGCGCCAATTGCTCTCAGCTCCCCTCTTTGGAGGGCTGGTTTTAATAAATTGGAGGCATCAATTGCTCCTTCGGCTGCTCCGGCACCAACTAAGGTATGCAACTCATCAATGAATAAAAGATATCTTCCCCCAGCCCGATTGATTTCTTTTAAAAGGGCTTTGACCCGATCTTCAAATTCTCCCCGATATTTGGTACCGGCGACCAGGGCCCCCAAATCCAGACCAATAATTTCTTTTTCTTTGAGACTTTCGGGAATCTGACCAAAAACAATTTTTTGAGCCAGACCTTCAACAATCGCCGTTTTTCCCACCCCGGCTTCACCAATTAAAACCGGGTTATTTTTTGTCCTTCGAGAAAGGACCTGCATCAACCTTCTAATTTCATTTTCTCGACCAATTACCGGGTCTAATTTTCTTTGTCGGGCTAAAGAAGTCAGATTCCTGGCATATTTTTCCACTACCTGGTATTTCGATTCTGGCTCAGGGTCAGTAATTCTGGTTCCTCCCCGAATCAGGGCTAACTGCTTCAAAACTATCTCATAGTCCAATTTGCCAAATTCCAAAGCTCCAGTTTTGCCTCCAGGCTCCAAAAAAGCGGCTTTATCCAAAATCTCTTTAGCTTTGGTTTCGGTATCTAACAAAGCTAAAAATAAATGCTCAACCGAAACAAATTCATCTCCCATTTTCACTGACTCTTGCCTGGCCCGGTCTAAAACCTTAGCCATATCCTGAGTTAAATAAAACTGACCGAAAGTTTGGGGAGTAACAATAACGGGAATCCTATCTAAGGCTATTTTGGTTTTTCTTTTCAAGCCTTCGATATCGGCTCCCATTCTCTGGAGCAAATTTAAAACCACGCTTTCTTCCTGAGAAAGTAAAGCATACAAGAGATGCAAGGCATCAATTTGCTGTTGGCCTTTTTCTCTGGCTAAATCCTGGGCGGTTAAGATGGCTTCTTGAGATTTGTGAGTAAAATTTTGGGGACCATTCATAGTATTCACCCTCTTTTTAACACAAAATTTTTAAAAAATCAAGCTATTGGCTTAATTCGTCCAAGGTGACCTGAATGATTCTTTCTTTGCCTTCCCTTAAAATCTTCAAAACTACTTTATCTCCCGGGTCATATTCCATAATAATTTTGGCTAAAGAATTTTCAGTAGTAATTTTTTGACCGTCAAATTCCAAAATAATATCTCCCTCTTTTAAGCCGGCTTTTGCAGCCGCTGTGCCTTCAACCACTGCTTTTTCATAAGGCTGACAATATCTATCTCGGCCAATCCAGGCTCCGTAATCCACTGAGAGACTGTATTCTTTTTGAACTTCTTCGTCAATCAGACAATAATAAACTCCTAAGTAAGGATAGACTATTTTACCTAAGGTTTTAACCTGCTCAATATCTTTTTTAGCTTTATTAACGGGGATGGCAAAGCCAATATTTTCGGCGGCTTCAGCCATAGCAAAGTTAACTCCAATCACCTCTCCTTTTAAATTTAAAAGGGGCCCTCCGGAATTTCCTCTATTGATTGCCGCATCAGTTTGGATAACATCTTCTAAGGTTTCGATTACTCCTCCCCCCGAGGCGGTAACCGTCCTCCCCAGTCCAGAAATTACTCCGACCGAAACCGTATTTCTGAATTCTCCCAAGGCGTTACCAATGGCAATGACGGTTTGTCCAATTTGCAATTTATCCGAATCCCCAAGCTTAGCCACCGGAAATGACTTTTGGCTTTCAATTTTAATTACGGCTAAATCTCGAAAAGTATCGCGAGCTAATACTTGGGCTGGATAGTTCTTACCATCATTAGTAAAAACAGTATAATCAGCTTCTTCGTCTGAGACGACATGGCTGTTGGTTAAAATCATTCCCTCCCCAGAAACGATAAAGCCGGTTCCTCCCCCCAATTCTTTTTTTTCAATTTTTTCCCGGTACTCAGGAATTTGAAAAGGAAATTCTTCAAAAGGAGAAATCCAATATTCTTCCAAAACTTTAACGTCCTTGGTAACAATAATACTGACGACTACCGGAGAAACATTTTCGACTGCCTGAATAATTTTCTCTTCCTGGGTAGTCTGGGGTTGATATTCCTTTTCAATTATTTTCTCAACAACTTGGGACTCAGGGATTTCAATGTTTAATTTTGAAAGATACTCTTTTACTTCGGTATAAAAATAGCTGCCAGAAATAGTTCCGGAGATGAAGCCAAAAATAGAGGAAACAAAAATAGTTAAAATTACAATCCCAAAAATTCGATTTTGCCAGAACTTAGGACATTTAATCCTTAGACTCTTGATTTTTGGCCATTTAAATTCAGGTAAATCATAAAGTGGCATATTCTAAAGTATTATACATTATTTTTTTTATTTTTTAAAGGGTGGCTGAATCTATGGCGATGAAACTATGTTTCATCTTTGCCTACCCGAGCCGCAGCGGAGGGTGGAGAAGAGATTCATCTCTTCGATTCGTTTCCTCCGGAAACTCGGTATTTAAAGATGTCTGATTTAATGTCACCGAGAAAAAACATATAAATCCCGGCTAAAAAATATTTTAAATAAGTCTTCGCTCTTCCATCTTGTTTAAATCTCCGAGTAGAAGTTAAAACTGGTTCAGTTTTAATAAAGCCGAATTTGCCAAATTTACTGGCCCGCTTAGCATAGGCATGATCTTCAGCTATTTTTATTTCTTCATCAAACCCCCCAATTTTTTG